>NZ_JBHIOO010000001.1:325928-345640 GCF_042195585.1 Bartonella sp. AS69XJJH
GATGACAATACTGTAAAGTTTGATTTGAATGATATTGTCAGAGTTAAACGTGTAATAGCAGGTAAGGCGAATGTAAGCGATAATGGCTTCGTGATTACTGGTGGTCCTAATATGACTACTGGGGGTATTTATGCTGGTGATAAAAAGATTACGGGAGTGCTAGCGGGAACTAATGATGATGATGCAGTTAATCTTACTCAGTTGAGAAAAGTAGAAGAGAAAATAAAAGAAGTGACAGGCGATAGTATCGTAAAATGGGACGAAGGACAGAAACTTATCACCATTGGTAAGGAAAAAAGTGGTACGAAAATTGATATCGCAGGTACTGATGGAGGGCGGATCATTACAAGCGTCAAAGATGGTGCAATTTCTGAAGATTCAACAGAAGCTGTAAATGGTAGCCAGATTAATAAGGTATCTGGAGATATTGCACAGTTTTTGGGTGGTAATGCCTCATTCGAAAATGGAGTCTTTAGAAAACCAAGATATAATTTAACTACTATTGATGAAAAGGGTCAGGTAAAACAGAAGGAACATAATGATGTTGGATCGGCTTTGTCGGGACTTGATACAAATATCAGGCATGTTAATCATCATTTAGACCTTGCAATGAAGGACGTTGCTTCTTATTTCGGTGGTGGCGCGGGATATGGTGAAGATGGTAATTGGTACCCTCCTACTTTCAATGTTATCCAATTCAAGAATGATGGAACTTCCTCTAAGCAGCCTTACTCAAATGTTGCTGATGCTTTTGAAGGTGTGAACAATACTTTCACAAATATTCACAATCAAATCTCTGATATAACAGAAAATAGCCTTGTTAAGCAAGAAAATGAGTCAGCGCTTATTACCATAGGTAAGGATACAGGTGGTACAGAAATAAGTATTGCAAATAAAAATAATCAAGAGAGAACACTTTCTGGTATAAAAGATGGTAGCATTGATGAAAATTCCCACGATGCAATCAATGGTAGTCAGATTAATAAAATATCAGCAGATATTGCAAAGTTTTTTGGCGGTGGTGCAAAGTTTATTAACGGTGCTTTTGAAGGGCTTAAATATACTTTATCGGCTATTGTAGATGGTAAGGTAGGAAAGGCTAATTTTTATGACGTTGGTTCAGCTTTAACAGGTCTTGATAAAAATGTTCAAGATGTGAATCAGCGCTTAACAAATGTATCCAATGAGTTTAATCAGCAAATTGAAAATTTCTCTAAAGATGCTTTACTGTGGGACGATGAAGAAGAAGCATTTGTGGCACGTCATGAAAAAGATGGCAAGAAGACAAAGAGCAAATTGAAGTATCTTTTAGATGGTGAGATTGCTAAAGGTTCGACGGATGCCATTACGGGTAACCAGCTTTATTCCATGAGCAACCAGCTTGCTAATTATTTCGGTGGCGGTGCCAAATATGAGAATGGCAGATGGACAGATCCTACTTTTAAGATTGTTCAAGTCAATGCTGATGGTACGACTGTTGAGAAAGAGCACCATAATGTCGCTGATGCTTTTGGTGATATTAATAATGGGATGTCAAATATTAATAACCGTATTGATGATGTCATCAACAAGGTCGATACAGATGCTTTAAAGTGGAATGATAAAGAAAAAGCCTATGATGCTAATCGTGATGGTAAGCCGAGTAAAATTATCAATGTAGCTGATGGTAAAATTGTAGAAGGTTCGAAAGATGCGGTTAATGGTGGACAACTTTGGGAAACCAATGAACGTGTCACGGGTGTTGAAAAAGATGTGAAGCATCTTACCAACAGAGTCGACAATATTTCCACTACAGTTACCGATGTTGCTGAAACGGTTTTCCATATTGAAAACACAGTTAACGATATTGCTGAGGACGCTGTTCGTTATGACAGAGATGAAAACGGCAAAAAAACCAATAAAATCACATTAGCGGGTGGTGATCCTAGTGAACCTGTTATGATTGATAATGTAGCTGATGGTAAAATTGAAAAAGGTTCGAAAGAAGCTGTAAATGGTGGTCAGCTCCATGACTATACTAAAGAACAGATGAAAATTGTTCTCGATGAATCGAAGCACTATACAGATCAAAAGATAAACAATATCAGGATTGATGCGATTGATGAAGCTGTTGATCGGGCTAACCAATATACAGATATGAAGTTTAACGTTTTAAACTACAGTATTGAGAGTGTGAAAAAAGAGGCAAGACAAGCAGCGGCTATTGGTCTTGCGGTGTCTAACTTACGCTACAATGATACACCTGGAAAATTAAGCGTTGGATTTGGTACTGGTTTATGGCGTAGTCAGTCTGCATTTGCATTTGGTGCAGGTTACACCTCAGAAAATGGAAAATACCGTTCTAACATATCCGCAACAACTTCTGGAGGTCACTGGGGTGTAGGTGCGGGATTCAATATGACATTGAATTGATAATAAACAAAATACATAAAAACTTCTTTTTACCCCTGTCTCATGAGGCAGGGGTGAATTGTTTTTACATATGTAAAAAATATATAAATTGATAAGCGCTATAACGATAAATACAGATTTAAAAAACAGAAAAAACCTATACACTTTCAACAAAGTAAACTTCTTATTTCAAAATAATATAATGAGTTTTTTCATAAATTATAAGTTCATCATTTTCTTTTTTAATTTTTAAATTTAAAAAATCTGTAGCAATCTACAGATAAAAAAACCTTTCACTCTCTAAAAATCTATTACAAAACTTTCGAGTAAGACAAACATATACATCCAAATGCATTTCAACTTTACTGGAAGAAGTTATAAAAACACTATACTCCCCTAACTCTCCCCCTTGCAAAAAACAACCAATGAGTTTAAAGGTTAAAAAAAACCAATCACCACTTTAAAAAAATTTACTTTCTTAGGAAATGTACAAGAGCAAAATACGTTAACCATAAAACCTAAAAACACAACCTCTCTATCTTTTCAGTCAGGTACTAAATTTTTGAAGTTTAGAAAAGCAAATTTTAGAGAACTTCGTAGCGTTTAAATGTGTCTTTTTTGTGTTTATAGTTATTTCTTTCATTGGGGAGTTCATTATGAAAAAATTATATACAAAATTAGCAGGAAGTGATTTAAAATTTTCCCGTTTTCCTTTTATTAAAGTTCTATCTTTGACTTCAATAGCGGCACTTTTATCCAGTATTTCTCCTGCTCTTTCGAAAGAGCTTGATTCAGGAGAAGGAATTTCTGCAAACATAAGGAACACTGCTGGGATATATCCACAAAGTGTTATCTCTGTTTACGATGAATCTAGAAGTAATTTGGGTTCTTTCAATGGGTCAAAAAATAATTATATAAGAATGTTGCACACAGCACGGACATCACAAGTTAATGCTTTAAGCGGCTACAAAAATTTTTTAACCAGAACCCTTACCGAGGTAGGTAACAAGAATTCTCTTGCGAATACTTTAAAAATCGATAGCAATAAATTATCAAAAAACACATTAAGTTCAGAAGACCAATATAAGAAATTTATCGTCGATCCACAGTTTTTTATGGACAGTCGCTCTACAACTCGATCTGTCACTCAAAGTGGACAGGATAGAGTGGCTATTGATGCATCTGATTTCTCGCGAAAAGATCACATTGCAAGCATGACACGTAGTGGAGAAGTACAGCGTGATGTATCAGGACATAATGTCATTTTTGGTGAAGAGGTTAATGCGCAAACCACGGACAGTGTTGTTCTTGGTTATAAAGCACAGGCGGTATTAGATGAAAAAGATAAAAAGCTAGCGGCATCTGTTATCATAGGTTCTAAATCGGAGATCCATAGAGGTGGATCCGTTGCTGTTGGTGCAGATATCGTGTCACTAAAGAATGATGCGGTTGCTGTTGGTCGTTTTGTACGGGTGGAGGAAGAGTCCGGTACAGCTTTAGGCTTTAAAACGCAGGTGAAGGCGGCAGGGGGCGTTGCTTTAGGAAGCGATTCTGTATCCGATAGGGTTGCTGGTGAGTTTGGCTACACTTCTTTGTTGCAGGGTCCTGCACAAAACACCGAGGTGCAATGGAAAAGTACGCGGGGCGCAGTGAGTGTTGGTGATTATAGTAAGGGTATAACCAGACAAATTACAGGTGTAGCAGCTGGTTCTAATGTTACCGATGCAGTGAACCTTAGGCAGTTGAAGGACTTAGAACAAGTTGTAAGACAAAACGGTTGGAAACTCTCTGTTGGAGATAAAAATGCTACAACTGTTCTTATGGATAGCGGAGTAGATTTTTCTGCTGGAAGTGCCAACTTGAATATTACAAAGGGCGAAGATGACAATAAGCTAAAATTTGATCTGGCTCAAGATGTTACGTTAACAAGCTTAAAAGCAGGTACAAATACCTTAGACGCAACAGGTCTGGTAATTACTGATGGTCCGAAAATAACCACTTCTGGTATTGATGCTGGAAATAAAAGGGTAATGAGTATTGCATCTGGTGATCTTAGTGCAGATTCACAAGACGCGGTAAATGGTAGTCAGTTGAATGTTGTAGCTACCCATATAGCTGGATATTTAGGCGGTGGTGTTAAATTTACGAATGGCCAATGGGATGATCCAAAGTTCACAATCAAAACGTTCAATCCCGAGAAGAATGAGATTGAAGAAGAAAGTTTTTCGAATGTAGCAAAAGCCTTTGAGGGTGTGGGTAAGTCTTATGTAAATCTTCACAATGAAATTAAAAAAGCCGCTGATGATAGTGTCTTTAAATGGAATGCCGAATTGGAAAGTATTAAAATTGCCGCCAGTGAGGAAGAAAGTGGGCAAGGAAGTATTGCTATAGGTATTGGATCCAAGACAAAAGGGGATGCAGGAATTGCGCTAGGTAAGCTTTCAAATGCATCTGGTGAAAATAGTATTGCGTTAGGTGGTTTTTCAGCGGCATCTGCTGAAAATAGTATTGCATTAGGTGGACTTTCAAGTGCATCTGCTGAAAATAGTATTGCATTGGGCTTAAATGCACAAGTACAAGCTGATGTTACTGGTGGTGTTGCTGTAGGTTATAAATCTTTTTCTCGTAACTCAGCGTCTGCTGTTGGCTATGATCCTTCCATAGATGGCAAGTCAGCAGATGATGGTGTGATATGGAAGAGCACTCAAGGAGCTTTTAGTGTTGGTGATACTCCGAATAAGATAACACGACAGCTTACAGGTGTGGCAGCTGGTTATGCGGACACTGATGCCGTCAACATTGCGCAGCTAAAAAAATTAAGAGAATTTGTAGCACAAGGGTGGACACTTTCTCTTAATGATAAGGCTGTTTCAGACTTTCAGCCGGGCGATAAGTTAAATTTGGCTTCTGGAAGTGATAATTTAAAGATTAAAAGTAGCGATAAAAAAGACAGTATAAGCAAAGAAATAACATTCGATTTGGCACAAGATGTCACATTGAACAGTGTAAAATTAAAAGACGTCACTTTAGATACAACGGGCTTAACCATTGAAAATGGCCCAAAAGTAATAGCGGATGGTATTGATGCTGCAGGTAAAAAAATAACAGGTCTTGCAGGTGGAGATCTTAGCGCAAGTTCGACAGATGCCGTTAATGGTGGTCAGCTTCATACCCTCACAGATGATTTATCGAAGATTTTAGGTGGCGATGTATCCTTTGATGGTAAAAACTTTAAAGGACCAGAGTATAAATTATCGAATATTGATGAAAACGGTGAGGTAACAGATAAATCTCATACCAATGTTGGTTCTGCCTTTAAAGGACTTGATGACAATATCAAGAATGTGAATGCGCGTATAAAGGAAGTTGAAAAGGACATCTCTTCGAATAGTCTAAATTGGGATGGCAGTGTAGGTGATGGTGGTGCCTACAATGCTGCTCATGGTGAGAAGGATGCGAGCAAGATTGTTAATGTCGCTGATGGTAAGGTAGAGAAAGATTCACACGAAACTATAACAGGTTCTCAGCTTTATGCGCTGGGCGATAAAGTCGCGGAATATTTTGGTGGGGATGCTACGTATGAGAATGGCGTATTGAACAAACCAACCTTCAAGCTCAAAATTTTCAATTCAGAGAATAATGAAGTTGAGGAAAAAAGCTACAATAATGTAGCGGAAGCCTTTGACGGAATTGATAAGAATTTCCAGAGTGTGAATAAGAATGTGCAGAATATCGTTAATGACTTTAAAGAAGAAGTCACGAATATCACAGAATCTGTCCAAGGCGATGCTTTGTTGTGGGATGATAAAGCACAATCCTTTGTAGCTAAGCATGGGGAAAAAGATGGAGAAAAGGAAAACAGCAAGATCACATCGCTTGCCGCTGGTTCTATAATATCAGCTTCGAGTGATGCGATTAATGGCGATCAGCTTCATACAGTCACTGAGGATTTATCAAAAATTTTAGGGGGAGATGTATCCTTTGATGGTAAAAACTTTAAAGGACCAGAGTATAAATTATCGAATATTGATGAAAAAGGTGAAGTAACAGATAAACCACATAGCGATGTTGGTTCTGCCTTTAAAGGACTTGATGACAATATCAAGAATGTGAACGCTCGCATTAAGGAAGTCTCAGAGGGAGTTGCACAAGATTCTTTATCTTGGAGCGATAGCGACAAAGCTTTTGTCGCCCAGCATGGGGCAGGTGATGACAGAAAAGCAAGCAAAATCACATCGCTTGCTGTAGGAGATATTACGAAAGAATCGACGGATGCAGTAAATGGTTCTCAACTTTATTCACTGGGCGATAAGGTTGCAAAATATTTTTCTGATGACGCGGAATATAAGGATGGGGAATTGAAAGTTCCTGATTTTAAGCTCAAAACTATCAATGATGATGGCACTGAAGCTGAATCAAGCTATAAGAATGTATCAGATGCATTTTCAGGTGTGGGTCAACTTTTCACAAAGGTTCAAAATGCGATCAGCGATGTAATCAGTAATCTGCTTGTTACGAAAAATGAAGATGTTATCAACATTGGTAAAGGAGTAGAAGGTAGTGAAATCAATATCGCAAACAAGAGTGGTAAGGATCGAACCCTTTCTGGTGTGAAGGCGGCAGAAAAAAACAATGAAGCTGTGAACAAAGAACAATTGGATAAAGGTTTGAAGGATCTTTCTGATACCCTTCTGTCTGATAGTTCTTCTGTTGTTCTTTACGATAAAACAACAGATGATCAAATTGATTATACAAATGTGACTTTTGGTAAAGGGAAGGATGCTACACCTGTTGCACTGCATAATGTAGCCGCAGGATTGATTGCGGAGAACTCAACGGATGTTATCAATGGAGGACAGGTTCATATCCTTTCAACGGATGTAGCAAAATTCTTGGGTGGAGATGCTGAATTTAAGGATGGTGCTTTTAAAGGGCCAACTTATAATTTATCTAGTATTGATAAAAATGGTGAAGTAACAGATAAACCGCATACCGATATTGGTTCTGCCTTTAAAGGACTTGATGAGAATATCAAGACTGTTAACGATCGTATTAAGGAAGTCTCAGAAGGAGTTGCACAAGATTCTTTATCTTGGAGCGATGGTGATAAAGCTTTTGTCGCTCTGCATGGGGAAGGCGAGGACAGAAGAGCCAGCAAGATCACATCGCTTGCGGCTGGCTCTATAGTGTCAGGCTCGAGTGATGCGGTTAATGGCGGGCAGATTTATGATCTGAATCAGTCGCTAGCAAAGTATTTTGGTGGTGATGCTAAGTATAATGGTGATGGCTGGGTTCTTCCAGGTTTCAAGATAATGACTTTCCAAGAAGATGGAAGCTTTGAAGAGGAGGATTATGATAGCATTGCGGCCGCGTTTGCCGGTGTAAATAAGGTCGTCAAGAATCTTCATAATGAGATTTCAGACAACATTGAGCAAAATGCGTTGTTGTGGAGTGATGATGCAGGTGCGTTTGTAGCACAGCATGAGAAAGAAGGTAAAAAGGAAAACAGTAAGATCACGTTCCTTGCGGAAGGAGAGATATTAAAAGATTCGACGGATGCGATTAATGGTGGTCAGATTTATACTATTCAACAGACATTTGCCTCATATTTTGGAGGAGGAGCTGGTTATGATAAGGATGGAAGTTGGCAAGGCCCCAAATTCCACGTTCAGGTCTTTAATAAGGATGGTACGAAAGGTGATAAAGAGGAGCGTAATAGTGTCTCTGAAGCATTTGATGTTGTTAATGACAGCATGAGCACTATCAATGATCGTATAAAAGAAGTTGAAAAGGATGCTTCTTCGAATAGTCTGAATTGGAATGAAGAAAAAGGAAGCTATGATGCATCTCACGTTGATAGTCAGGGCGTTAAGAGTCCAAGTAAGATTATTAATGTAGAGAACGGCAAGGTAGACAAAGATTCAAAAGAAGCTGTGAATGGAGGTCAGCTTTGGGAAACCCAGCAGATGATTACAGATCAGGTCAAGGATATTGAAAATAAAGTTACGGAGGGATCTGTACAATATGATAAAGATAAAAAAACGGGCAAAAAGACCAATAAAGTTACATTAGTTGGTGGAGATGACAGTTCTCCAGTATTAATAGACAATGTAGCGGATGGAAAGATTGAAAAGGATTCGAAAGAAGCGGTTAATGGCGGTCAATTAAAAGATAAGATGGATTTTGTGCTTGAAAGTGCCAATAAGTATACGGATGAGAAAGTTTCTCACCTTGTAAAAGATGGAGTTAGTGAGGCTAATTCGTATACGGATATGAAGTTTTCGACATTAAGTTATGCTGTTGAGGATGTTCGAAAAGAGGCAAGGCAAGCAGCAGCTGTTGGTTTAGCGGTAGCTGGTTTACGCTATAGTGATATTCCTGGAAAATTAACAATTGCATTTGGTAGTGGTTTATGGCGTAGTCAATCTGCTTTTGCTTTTGGTGCAGGTTATACTTCAGAGAACGGTGATATTGGTTCTAACTTGTCAATTACCACTTCTGGAGGTCACTGGGGTATAAGTACAGGGGTTAATTGGATACTCAACTAATAAATGACTAAATCCATAAAATTGATTTGCCTTTTTCTTATTTAAGAAAAAGGCAAATTTTTTACTTTCTTCCAGAGCTCTCTAAAGCTATTCTAAATGTATGAAACTCCCGTAATTATATAAAATACGAATATAAAAAGCCTATGACAACTTTTGTTGAGAATAAAAGATCTTAGTGGTAAAGATTCAAAAAATTGATTGCTATTTTTATTTGATAATTAGGTAATGAGCTTATTGCTCTATCATATTGTTTTGATTTATTAAAATGCCTAAAGTAATGTAAATACGAATATGCCTTTTATTAAAAGAAGACAGTTTTAGCTTTTATTTTCGTATAGTTTTAAACGTATGCTTTATGTTGATATCATTAGAATTTTTCATTGAAAGTTTTGTTTTTTAATGACAAATTACCTTGAGCATAGAGAATAATTCAAAATATTATGTTTTTTAATCAGTTTCCTTTTTTGTAGCTTCATAGTAAATTTTAATTTCTACAAAGTGTTTTAACCTAATTGCGAGTATAAAAAGCAAATGGGGTTGGAAGTATTGCTTTAGGTTCCTATTCTAACGTGAGGGTTGATGGGGGGCTATCGGGAACAACTCTGTGTCCGGTAGGGCTGCTGGCGTTTTTGGGTATACGTCTCTTCTGCAAGGATCGGCTAAAAACACCAAATCTCAATGGAAAAGTACGAAAGATGCAGTGAGTATTGGTGTTCCTAGTAAGAATATAATGCAACAAATTATAGGCGTAGCAGCTGGTAGCAAACTTACCGATGCAGTGAACCTTAGACAGTTGCAGGATTTAGAAGAAGTCGTAAGAAAAAAAGGTTGGAAACAGCCTATTGCTGGTGAGGCAGCTAAAGATGTGGGTGCTAGATAGTACATGCATTTTTCATCTGGGGGAAGTAACTTCAGGGTTAAAAGAGATGAGGACGATGAAAATAAGCTCATATTTAGTTGGCTAATGATATAGCATTGAAAAGCATAACATTAGGAGCAAAAACAAAAGTAGATGCAACAGGCTTAGTAATTACTGATGACTCGCAAATAACCACCGGTAGTATTAATGCGGCAAGTAAACAAGTAACAAATGTTGCAGAAGGAACTAGCAATACTGATGCAGTGAATTTTTCACAACTGAAGGGAATAAAAGAACAAGTAGCAGTGAGTGTTTTTGTAAAACAGGATACAGCAACGAGACACATTACCATTAGTAAGGATATAGATGAGGCATTTTAGTAAAAAGCTTTCATAAATCCTCTCATGAAATAAAAATCTTATTCACGAAAATAAACTGGCGCCTAAGCAGGTGATCAATAGGTACAAAATTATACCTTTTTCAAAGAGGTCAAAGCTAAAAACGACACACAACCTTTGATAGAAAAATGAAATCAATTCTAATATTAAGTATTTTTTTACCTTCCTTAAATTGACTTTCACGAACCTGCCCCTAATTACCCTCTAAAGACACTGTAGAAACAACAGTTTATGTCTTAATTTTATTTATGTCCTAAAACACGCTGTAAAAGCAGGAACACACAAGGGAAATAAGAAAGCTTTAGAGCTCTAGAGCGCACCTTTTTTGTGTTTTTAATCTATTATTATGAAGGGGGTTTTTATGAAAAAATTATATACTACACAAAATCTGCGTGATTTGAGTTTTTCTCGTTCACATCATCGATCATCATTGTTTAAAGTGGCTTCGTTGGGAACTGCGGTAGCCTTATTTTTATCGAATGCTTCTCCTGTTTTTTCAGCAAATATTGGTCTAACAAAAGCATCTCTAGAAAGTGTAAAGAATGCTGCTGTGGTTTATCCGCAAAGCATTGTCTCTGCGTATGATTACTATGATGGTGATAAGGAAAATTATTTAACAGCATTGAATGTGGCAATGATGCCAAAAGTTGACGCTTCTGATGACTATGCAAATTTTTTAACCAAAACCCTTTCTGATATAAGTAATGATGATCCTATTATGAATGTTTTGAGGGCAGATGGCAAAAACTCATTGGAAAGAACATTAGATACAGGCGGGCAATATAAAAAATTGATCATCAGTTCACAGCATGGTGAGAATACAGCAATTATTGATGCATTGAATCCTTCGCGCAATGACTCTATGGCTAAAATGCAGCGCGATACAGGACTGCAACGTGACGTAGCAGGTACTAATGTCATATTTGGTAATAATATAAAAAAGGACGACAAACTCCATAATAATAGTGATATTACTGCTCTTGGTTCCAAAATAATAGTCAATGCTTCCGATGTGGTTGCTGTTGGTTATGGTGCACAGGTGGATAATAGCTTTACTGTTGCTGTAGGTCATTTGGCGTATGCTGTAGGCGAAAAAAGTATTGCAATAGGTAGTGAAGGTAGACAAGGTAGTAACCCGATCCCTTCTGAGGGGCGTACAATAGCGACGGGGGAAGAATCAATTGCTATTGGACGTCGTGCTAAGGCCGAAAGTGGGGAATCTGTAGCTTTGGGTGCTTATGCAAAAGCGACGGTAAATTTAGGTGTTGCGATTGGGAGCGAGTCTGTGGCTGATGTTGCTGCTGGCAAGGTTGGTTATAATCCTTTAACTAAAAGCTCGTCAGAAGATGACAGCATGATATGGGCAAGCACACTAGGTGCGGTGAGTGTTGGTGATGTTAAATCGCAAAAAACGCGCCAGATTGTAGGAGTGGCAGCTGGTAGTGGCGACTCTGATGCCGTTAATGTTGCACAGCTAAAATCATTACAATCATATGTAGATCAAGGTTGGCAGCTGTCTGTTGGGGGTGAAAATGCTAAAGCCGTTGGTATAAAAGATACTGTAGATTTGTCAGCTGCAAGTAACAACCTTACGATTACAAAAGGTGCGGAAGACAATAATGTAAAATTTGATCTAGCTAAGAATATTATAGTGGAGCGAGTTACCGCTGGAAGAAGCTCTATAAGTGATGATGGCATTCTGTTTGCTGATGGGGCTAAAATAACTGTGGATGGTATTGATGCTGGCAATAAGCAGATTACAGGAGTTGCAAACGGGGAAGCAGATACTGATGCAGTGAATTTTGCGCAGCTACAAGGGATAAAAGATCAAATAGCAGCAAATAGTTTTGTTAAGCAAGATGGTGGAGAAGAAGGTCGTATCACCATTGGTATGGCAACAGGTGGTTCTGAAATCAATGTTGCAAACAAATCGGGTGAAGATAGGACAATTTCCGGTGTAAAGGCTGCTGTAAACAATAATGACGCTGTTAATAAACAACAGCTCGATGGTCAGATTGCAGATGTTGTTGACACCATAAAAAGCAATAGCCTTGTTAAGCGAGAAGAAGAGACAAATCGTATCACCATTGGTAAGGAAATAGAAGGCACAGAGATTAATGTTGCAAACAAGTCTGGTGATGCTCGTACAATTTCTGGTGTGAAGGCAGCGGTTAAGGATGATGAAGCCGTTAATAAAAAACAACTTGATGGTGAAATTGCAGATATCACGGACAGTATTAAGGTCATTAAAGAAGCAAATAACTTTTCGGTTCTCTATGATAAAGATGCAGATGGCACCATTGATTATAATAGTGTGACTTTGGGTGGTGATAAGACTACGGCACCAGTTGCTCTCCATAATGTACAAGCTGGTACAATTGCAGAAGGGTCGAATGATGCAATTAATGGCAGCCAGATTAATAAAATATCCACAGATGTAGCAGGCATTTTTGGTGGTGATGCGGAATTTAGCGACGGCATTTTGTTCGGTCCGCACTATCATTTGTCGCAAATTTCTGAAGATGGTGTAGCAGTAACTAAGGACAGTAATAATGTTGGTGACGCTTTGACAGGGCTTGATGATAATATCAACAATGTGAATAACCGCTTAACACACGTAGCCAATGAGTTTACTCAGAAAATTGAAGGTGTTTCTAAAGATTCTCTATTGTGGAGTAATGATGAGCAGGCATTTGTAGCACAGCATGGAGAGGGAAAAACCAATAGCAAAATTAAGTTTCTTGCCAATGGAGATATTTCTGCTAACTCAACGGATGCTGTAAATGGTTCGCAGCTCTTTGCCACTAATCAGAATGTTACCACTGTTACGAATGATCTAGCAAAAATTTCTCAAAATACATCACAATATTTTGGTGGTGGTGCAGATGTATCTAGCGGTAAGGCGCCCACTTACACTATTCAGGGCAAAACACATAATAATTTTGAGTCTACTTTTAATGCTGTTGATAATTCTATCACGAATATCCAAAATCAGATTACAAATGCGGCAAAAAACAGCCTTGTTAAGCAGGAGGAAAATGAAGGTCGTATCACTGTTGGTAAAGAAACAGGTGGTATAGAAATCAATGTTGCGAACAAATCTGGTGATGCTCGTACAATTTCCGGTGTGAAGGCAGCGGTTAATAATGATGAAGCTGTTAATAAAGCCCAGCTTGATAAAAGTATAGAGAAGATTTCTAATGATATTAATCTTACAAGTGCTGCTGCAGTTCTTTATGATAAAGAAAACGGTGCCGTTAATTATGGTAGCGTAACTTTAGGTGGGATAGATAACCAAGGCCCCGTTGCTCTTCATAATGTCAAAGATGGCATAATTTCACAAGGATCGCATGATGCAATCAATGGGAACCAAATTAATAAAATATCCGGAGATATAGCAAATTATTTTGGTGGTGGTGCCTCATTCGAGAATGGTGCCTTTAAAGGACCAAAATATAGTTTATCTGTTATTGTTGAAGATGGTCAGGTAGCAAAAGCTAACTACTCTGACGTTGGCTCAGCTTTGACGGGGCTTGATGCAAATGTGAAGAATGTGAATACGCATCTGACGAATGTGGTCAAAGATGTTAATGAAAAAATCACCAATATTACACAAGAAGTTAAAGGGGACGCCTTGTTGTGGAACGGTGATGAGCAGGCATTTGTGGCACAGCATGGAGAGGGGAAAACCAATAGCAAAATTAAGTTTCTTGCCAATGGAGATATTTCTGAAGCTTCAACCGAAGCAGTAAATGGTTCACAACTCTTTGCCACTAATCAGAATGTTATCACTGTTACGAAAGATCTAGAAAAAATTTCTCAAAATACATCACAATATTTTGGTGGTGGTGCAGATGTATCTAATGGTAAGGCGCCCACTTACACTATTCAGGGCAAACCACATAATGATTTTGAATCTACTTTTAATGCTGTTGATAATTCTATCACGAATATCCAAAATCAGATTACGAATGCGACAAAAAATAGCCTTGTTAAACAGGAAGGAGATGCAGATACTATCACCATTGGTAAAGCAACAGGTGGAACTGAAATCAATGTTGCGAACAAATCTGGTGATGCTCGTACAATTTCCGGTGTGAAGGCAGCGGTTAATAATGATGAAGCTGTTAATAAAGCCCAGCTTGATAAAAGTATAGAGAAGATTTCTAATGATATTAATCTTACAAGTGCTGCTGCAGTTCTTTATGATAAAGAAAACGGTGCCGTTAATTATGGTAGCGTAACTTTAGGTGGGATAGATAACCAAGGCCCCGTTGCTCTTCATAATGTCAAAGATGGCATAATTTCACAAGGATCGCATGATGCAATCAATGGGAACCAAATTAATAAAATATCCGGAGATATAGCAAATTATTTTGGTGGTGGTGCGTCATTCGAGAATGGTGCTTTTGTAGGACCACGGTATAATTTATCTACAGTTTCTGCAGATGGTTCTGCGGGGCAGAAAATCTTTGAAAATGTGGGTGAAGCGTTGAGTGGGCTTGATGCAAATGTAAAGAATGTGAATGATCATTTAACGAATGTGACAAATAATTTTACACAACAAATCAATAATATTACACAAGAAGTTAAAGGAGATGCCTTGTTGTGGAACGGGGAAGAGCAGGCATTTGTAGCGCGGCATGGAGAGTCCAATAGCAAAATTAAGTTTCTTGCCGACGGAGACATTTCTTATGATTCAATGGATGCTGTAAATGGTTCGCAGCTTTATTTTATGGGTGATCATCTTGCTTCTTATTTTGGTGGTGGTGCTGGATATGATGAAAACGATGATTGGAATTCTCCTACTTTCAACGTAGCGCAATTCAATGCTGATGGCAGTTCTGGTAAGAAGAAGAGCTATCATGACGTTGCCAGTGCTTTTGACGGCGTGAGTGAGAGTATGTCCAAGATAAACAAACGCATTCAAAATGTTGAAAAGAATGTCTCGTCCAATGGTTTAAATTGGAATGAACAGAAAGGAATGTATGACGCTAGTCATAAAGGTAAAGCGAGTAAGATTGATAATGTAGCTGATGGTAAAGTTGAAAAAGGCTCAAAAGAAGTTGTAAATGGAGGACAGCTATGGGAGACGAACAAGAAGGTCACAGAAGTTGAAAACAGGGTAGACACAATTGAAAACAAGGTTGATAATATCCATCAACATATCCAAGATATTGAAATTTCAGTTGCAGATGGTGCGGTTAACTATGATAAAGATGCAGAAGGGAATAAGACCAATAGAATCACTTTAGCGGGTGGAGATCCCAGTGAACCTGTTTTAATTGATAATGTTGCTGATGGCCGTATTGAGAAGGACTCGAAAGAAGCAGTGAATGGCGGGCAACTGCATGACTATACTGAGCAGCAAATGAAGGTTGTTCTCGATGATGCAAAAAAATATACGGATAGTCGGGTAGATAATATTGTTATTAATGCCATTGATGATGCCGTTAATCGGTCTGACCGATATACAGATATGAAGTTTAATATTTTAAGTTATGACATTAAGAGCGTACGCAAAGAGGCAAGACAAGCAGCCGCCGTTGGTCTAGCAGTATCTAACCTACGTTACTTCGACGACCCAGGATCTTTGAGTGTCTCATTTGGTAGCGGGGCATGGCGTGGACAATCCGCATTTGCTTTTGGAGCTGGTTATACATCTGAAAACGGAAAAATCCGCTCTAATCTCTCTGCCACGAGTGCTGGTGGTCATTGGGGAATAGGTGGTGCAATCACTCTTAAAATAAAATAATACGAACAACGAAAACAGAACAAAATATCCGCCCTTATTTATTGAAATAAGGGTGGATATTTTTTTTACAGACGCACAGTATTTATCTAGAGATAAGTATAATATTTGATGTCTCTATAAACTTTTAGGTTGTAGAAAATCCTTATATACTTTTATTGCAAAAATATCACAATAGAATCCATATTGCTAAAAAGTCATATTTTTATGTTGCTATTTTCTTGAACAGTCTATAGTGCTACGAAAATGTATATTAGTAAGACTCATTTTGATAAAATAACTTTCAAAGGGGGGATAAGTAATGCGTAAAGATAAAAGGTACATTACAGGACCGCGCATATATCATTATATGATATATTAAAAAGAAAAGACCTAACTAAAAACCCGATTATCCGAGGCGATCTAGATTTCAAACATATTACAATTTATTTTTACTTTACTTTACTTTACTTATTATTAACAAAATCATGCTTTCTAATAAAAATAAAGTCTATAATTAGAAAAACACACAGTAAAAACCCTTTTCAAAGGAATTTATAGTAACGACTACCAAGTAAAAAGTAATTTAAATATACAAGATCTCTTTCTCAGTTAGGAAAAAACAGCACACTAAAACCCTTAGACTCTAAATGTGTCATCTTTATGTCCACAAAACATAATCAAAAAAACAAACATTTAGATCTCAATACAGAGAGCGCAAACAAAACAAGACTAAAGACTCAAAATGTTCACACTCTAAGCAATGATCGTCTACTCTAAATTCCAGAGAGGTCAATAATGCTAAAATGTGTCTTTTTTATGTTTTGGAGGTGTTTCTAAAGTTTTTTCATTGGAGAGTTTGTTATGAAAAAATTATATTCCCCACAAGCTGCGAGTGAATTAAAACGTTCTCGTTTTTCTTTGGTTAAAGTTCTTTTGTTGGCTACAGCGGCTACATTTTTATCGAATGTTACATCTGTTTTCTCAGCAAATCCTGATTTTAGAAACACATTTCTTGAAGGTGTAAAAAGTGCTGGTGTCTCTTATCCACAAAACATCATCTCTGTTGCGGGTTTGAATGCTTCTTCTGTTTCAAAAGACAATGATTTAACAACACTCAATAAAGCCGGATTAGAAAAGGTTGATGCTTCTGAAGACTATGCAAATTTTTTAACCACAACCCTTTCTGGTAAGAGTGATAAGCGTCCTATAGTGAATGCTTTGGTAGAAGCCAGCGATTCAATACGTTCAATTGATATGAATGCTGGAAGTAAAAAAATAACAAGAGCAGCTTTAACTCCAAGAGTTGTAACTGGCGGTCAAATGACTAGGGATGGGAATTTGGGTAATCCTCTTGTTTATGGTGTACGATCTGAGGGAGAAGCGCATGATGCTATTGTTTTCGGGCAAGTAGCGCAGACGAAGGCTGACCAAGGGATTGCAATCGGCTTAACTGCTTTAGCCGGTAGTAGTAGAAATACTAAAAATAGCATTGCAATCGGCTCTTCTCTAACTGATAGTTATGATGAAAAAGAGAGAACAGTTTCATTTGGTAATTTTTCAATAGCCTTCGGTAGTAAAGCACATAGTTATGCAAATGAAGCGATTGCTATGGGGTACAATGCATATGCAAAGGAGCAGGCGCTGCAGGGAATTGCTATAGGCGCTAGCTCTAATGTGACGGTTGCGGGAGGTGTTGCTCTAGGAAGCGATTCTGTATCTGATAGGGCTGGTGGTGTTTCTGGCTATGCTCCTTATCGTAAAGCTAGTGCACAAAGTACTGAAGCCCAATGGAAGAGTGCTTCTGGTGCAGTGAGTATTGGTGATGTCAGCAGTAATAAAACGCGACAAATTACAGGTGTAGCAGCTGGTAGTGAACCTTCCGATGCAGTAAATGTTGCGCAGATAAAGTCATTACAAAATTACGTAGATAAAGGTTGGCAGCTGTCTGTTGGTGGTGCAGGTGCTACAACTATTGGTATAGAGAGCAAGATCGATTTATCAGCGGCAAGTAAAAATCTTCAAATTAGCAAAGGCAAAGATGACAATAATATAAAATTTGATTTAGCAAAGGATATCACACTGGAGAGCGTAAAGGCAGGTACAAATACCTTAGACGCAATGGGCTTAGTGATTGCCAATGGTCCGAAAATAATCATTTCTGGGATAGATGCTGGAGGTAAAAAGATTACAGGAGTGTCGGATGGTACTGGAGCGAACGATGCAGTTAATTTTTCACAGTTAAGCAAAACCAATGAGAGTCTTTCGTCCACAGCGAGCAATTTAGAAAAGGCTGTGGTGAATACATCGAAATATTTTGGTGGTAATGCAGATGTGCTGAATGGTGTGGCACCTAATTATACCATTCATGGAAAATCCTATACCGATGTTGGTTCTGCTTTTTCAGGTGTTGATGCTTCTCTTGTGGATGTACAAGAGAAGATTACTAATGTGAATAATTCTGTCACGAATATTCATAATGAGATTAACAGCGCGGCAGAAAATGATCTTGCTCAGCAAGAAAAAGAGACTAATCGTATTACCATTGGTGCAAAGGTAGAGGGCGCTGAAATCAATATCGCCAACAAGGACCAAGAGGATCGGATAATTTCTGGTGTAAAGGCAGCCACGCAGAATAACGAAGCTATCAACAAAAAGCAGTTTGATGAAGGTTTGGCAATTCTAACTGAGGATATTAAAACCACAAATTCTTTTGCGGTTCTCTACGATAAAAACTCAGATGAAAATAATAGCGTTAATTATAATAGTGTGACTTTAGGGAAAAAAGATAGCGGACCCGTTGCGCTTCATAATGTTGCAGACGGTTCAGTTAGTGATCAATCGCATGACGCAATCACCGGTAATCAGATTAATAAAATCGGTGGTGATATTGCTAAGTTCTTAGGTGGTAATGCAGGATTTGTTGGCGGTGCGTTTACAGGACCAACTTATAGCTTGTCGAAGGTTGAGAAAAATGGTTCGGTAGCAAATGCTACCTTTGAAAATATTGGTAGTGCTTTTACAGGTCTTGATGAGAATATCAAGAATGTGAATGCACGGATTAAAGAAGTTTCTGAAGGAGTAGCACAGGATTCTTTGTTATGGAATGATGAAGCCAATGCCTTTGTGGCGCGTCATGAAAAGAGAAAAGAAGAAAAAGGCAGAGCTGTAAGGACCCAAGAAAACAGTAGAATTACGTTTCTAGAAAGTGGTGAGATTACCCAAAACTCAACAGATGCAGTAAATGGTGGTCAGCTCTATACAATGGGTAACATGCTTGCATCCTATTTTGGTGGTGGTGCTGGTTATGATAAAGAGGGCATATGGAGAGAACCAGATTTCAAGATCAAGCAGTTTGGTGAGAATGGTGCTTCTTTTGACAAGAGTTATACGAATGTAGCTGACGCACTTGCAGGTGTTGGAAGTTCTATCACGAATGTTCAGAATAAATTGACTGAACAGGTTAACAATGTGATTACTAAAGTGGAAAGTGAGAGCTTTGTTCAGCAAGATAAGACAACGAGTCGTCTCACTATTGGTGCAAAAGTAGGTGGCACTGAAATCAATATTGCAAATGAAAGCGGTGCGGATCGGATAATTTCTGGTGTTGGGGAAGCAAAGAAGAATAATGACGCTGTTAACAAAGGCCAGCTTGATAAAGGTTTGAAGGATCTTTCCATTAGTCTTCAGTCTGATGATTCAGCCGTTGTTCATTACGATAAAAAAGATGGTGATAATGGCGGCATTGATTACACGAGTGTAACTTTAGGTAAAGGTAAGGATAA
>NZ_JBHIOO010000002.1:0-173629 GCF_042195585.1 Bartonella sp. AS69XJJH
GGGGCAGCGTCAATTTGGTCATAGGCTTTAAATTCACCAAAATATTTCGTAATCGCTGCTGTCAACGAGGTCTTCCCATGATCAACGTGACCAATCGTACCAATATTAACATGCGGTTTCGTTCGTTCAAACTTGCTCTTCGCCATTGCTATTAATCTCTTGTTTTATTCCCTATTTTCGTTAGCACTTAGGGACAGTTCTGCAAAACTTAAGTCTGACTAGACTGTAAACAGCCCAATCACCACAACTCTTAGACGGAAAACCCCACCCAATCTATAAATGGAATATCCTCCATCATACCTATTTGCCCAATCATTAACAACCATTTGGAGCGGGTAGCGGGAATCGAACCCGCATATTCAGCTTGGAAGGCTGCTGCTCTACCATTGAGCTATACCCGCATGACACCCACGTACTAACTCTCCTTCGATGAATGGTGGAGGGGGTTGGATTCGAACCAACGTAGCATACGCAACGGATTTACAGTCCGCCCCCTTTAACCACTCGGGCACCCCTCCATTACACCGATAAAGTCGCGCAATGAGACATCACGACAACCATCTTGAATACCCATTCAATTCAATCTGATTGCGAAGTCGTTATGACGATTACTATTGTATCTGTCAACAGAATAAATACAATTCTGTACAAATTTCCTGCTCATAATTTTAAATCATAGATTTTTTCTCTCTATTTTTCTTATTAACACGTTATAAAGAAGCTATGAAAGAAAAAACATCACAAAATTCTCATTATGCTCGTTTGCGTCGCCGATATCGCGATACAAAAGGCTCTCCTTCCCGATCTTTTACACACCCAAAGAAGAAAGCTGTTTCTTTACAGCAAGGGATCATTCATCTTTACGGCATTCATTCTGTTCAGGCAGCTTTAGAAAACCCAAAAAGAATTTTAAAATGTCTTTACGTTACACAAAATGCCTTAAAACGATTAAATATATCCGAATCAGATTATCCTTGCTCTGTTACATTATGCACCCCCAAATATCTTGATTCGCTTGTTGGAAGTGATGCTGTTCATCAAGGTATTGTTTTGGAAACTCTCCCCCTCAAACCATGCAAACTATCGGAACTAACTAATACTGATCTGGTCATTGTCATGGATCAAATTACCGATCCACATAATGTTGGCGCTATTATGCGCTCTGCAGTTGCATTGAAAGCTAAAGCACTTATTACAACTTGCCGTCACTCTCCCCACGAAAGCGGTGTTCTTGCGAAAGCGGCATCTGGAGCTCTGGAAATGATTCATTATATTACCGTACGAAACCTCGCTGAAGCTCTGCAAGAACTTCATCAAACAGGTTTTACAAGTTTTGGTCTCGATTCAGAAGGTGACCAACCTTTAGAAACAGCATTAACAGGGAATAAAATTGCTCTTGTTTTAGGAGCAGAAGGTAAGGGTTTACGTAAAAAAACACGCGAAACCGTTTGCGCTTTAACACGCCTTGATATGCCTGGAAATATTAAATCATTAAATGTTTCAAATGCAGCAACAATAGCGCTTTATGTGGCACATAAATATCTTAGATTCTAGTTTTTATTTTTTTTGTGAAACATCAAAAAAACCAATCAACAAAAAACCCGCAAGAAACCCGCCAATATGAGCTTCCCATGCTATTGAGGTGCCATTTTCTTCAAACAAAATAGAAGAAATACCTATGATAAAATCAGCCGTCAGCCATACACTCATATAAACAAGTACCCCTTTAGAACACAGAGCTTTTTTGACGGACAATAAAGGTCCAAAAAAATTTTCGTTCTGCGCATTAACAGCTAGATAACCACTAGAAAAACCGTAACGTGCAATAGCTCCCATCATTCCAGATACGGCACCTGACGCCCCAATAAGTGATATGGTACTTTCTTGATGAAATGTAAAATAAGTCAAAACAGAAATAACTGCCGTTAACACCCAAAAAATTAAAAAACGTAAAGCACCAAAATGTCTTGCTAAAGGAGAGCCAAAAACCACAAGCCAAACCATATTAAGAGCAACATGTTTAAAACTACTATGCATAAATGAATAACTCACCATGGTATAACAGAGTGCTACAGGATCCCTCTTAAACAATGCTGGTATAAATGAAAAAAACTCAAGACTTTCAACATAAAGCTGATGAGAAAAAAAATATTGAGAAATGCAATAAAGACAAAAACAAAATGCTATCAAAATAACTATAATAAATGGAACATTCAACAAGGGTTCTTTAGGTTGTTTCGGCAATCGTGAAACATCATTATGTTGGTGACTAGAAACTTTCATTGTATAAAATCTCATATTCTTTAGAGAGTGGGATATTCTTTATACAAAATAAATATACCACTCCCAGTGATGCAGAATCTTTTTAACGCCTCTTCGGAGCCCCTTTTTAAATTTTCAATAGCTCTACATGAAAACACGTGTATTTTATACAAAAGATTTTAAAAAGCATGGATATCAAGCATATGATTTACAAACTGATGGGTATCCGCTTATTTAAATGTGAAGTTATCATGCACTACACAAGAACTTGCGAATAGATAAACTCATTTATGAGGTGGTGTATAATAAAAATATACAAACATTGTTTTCTTACTAGAAATATATTGATCATTGCATTTTTTAACTAAGCTATACTTCGATTGATAAACTTGAAATAATCTTAAATCTCAATTTTTCTATTAATATAGCTTGTATTGCTTCTACTCTTTGAATGAAAAACGACATCTCTATAAGAAAAGAACTACCAACAGCATTCTCTAGATATACTCATTGGTGTTTCATGATGAACTACTCTCTTGATAGTCTGTTTTCCCTATAAATGCAAAAGCGTCTGCCTATCTCTTTAACAAATATAAACAAACCTTTCATTTCAATCTCTAACAGATAAATTCAAGAACTGTCTCCTATGAAACACTGGAAAAAATTATTGATTTTAATGATGCATCTTTGAATTTAAACAGCTCATGAAGGAAATTTTTATTCCTTATCTTAGACAGTCTTATCTACACATCCGCCACTTGTAATGCGCAAGAGAATAGTTTGGATTAATTCAATATAAAAAAAATTTAAAGGAGGAAATCATAGGGATTTGAACCTCTTATTAAGTTGTAAAATGATAAAGGACCATTATAAATCAATATATAATAAATAGATAATACATTCATCATTGAAGAGGAAGATCTTGAGAATCCTGCTTGCAATCTTTTAACCATACATCATAAATAGGATGCTCAACAGCGTTCAAACCAGGACTATCTGCAAACATCCATCCTGTAAAAATACGCCGTATTTTTTTATCTAATGTCACTTCATTGACTTCAACAAAACCAGTTGTACGCGTTGGTTCATCTTTAGAGCTCGTATAACACGCACGTGGTGTTACCTGTAATGCACCGTACTGATAAATTTTACCAAGAGGAACTTCAAAACGTGTGGTCCGCCCCGTGATTTTGTCAAGACCTGCAAAAACAGCAACTCCATTGCTAATACGCTCAGCCCGCACCCCACTATTTAAGGATAAAAACACTAAAATTCCCATAAAAAAAATATAAAAAAAATGCCTCACCCCTAACAATAAAAAAAATCTCATCATATCAAAATCAATCGTACCTAAAAAAATAATTCTTTCCATAACATAGAGTCAAACAAGACAAAAATATACGAGCGCATTAAAACATTTTATTTTTTAGGTGACCACGCATCATAATCTTCATGCACACAAGAACGCTCTCCACTGGCGGTGATAGCTCCCTTTGGTCGATAGCTCTCACTTGTTCCTGTCATATTTGCAACATGGGGCTTTTCCCATTCATAAGAACGATAATCCTCCTGTGTTGGTGGACACTCACAACGATGATGAATCCAGCCGTGCCAACCTGGTGGAATAGTAGAGGCCTCAGAATAGTCTTTATAGATAACCCAACGGTGCGGATAACCATCCTTATGAAGTCCTCCTTCATAATATATATTTCCAAATTGATCTTCCCCTATCCGCTTACCTTTGCGCCATGTGAAAAAACGCGTACCAATGGTATTGCCATTCCACCATGTGAAGATTTGCTTAAAAAAACGAGCCATCTGCTATTCCATTCATTTAGTGCGCTCATGAAATTCATTGTTGGAATAAAAATGCTAACGATTGAAATTATCGAAAAAGTTACTAGTAAATTCAACTACAATTCCAATTGATAGGATAACGTGCTATCCCTTAATTTCAAGAAGATATCATATGTATGGCTTCTTCTCCACCCCATAAAATTAATCTATGCCAAGTTTCATCTTAACCAATTCATTAACAGCTTGGGGATTTGCCTTACCACCTGTTGCTTTCATTACCTGTCCAACAAACCAACCAGCTAAAGCAGGTTTATGCTTTGCTTGCGCAGCTTTATCAGAATTATTGGCAACGATCTCATCAACAGCTCTTTCAATAGCCTTTGTATCCGTTACCTGCTTCATATTTCGCTCTTCTACAATTTGGCGCGCATCCCCTCCCTCATTCCAAATAATCTCAAAAAGATCTTTGGCAATTTTTCCAGAAATAACTCCTTCTTTTATGAGATCAATAATGCTTCCCAATTGACTTGGCGATACTGGTGACTCTTCAATCTCACGATTATCCTTATTTAAAGCCCCTAAAAGGTCGTTAATCACCCAATTGGCAACTATTTTTCCATCACGCCCACGCGCTACTTCTTCAAAATAATCAGCAATAGCCTTTTCTGTCACAAGAATGGAAGCATCATACACTGTCAATCCCATTTCCTTAACAAAACGTGCTTTTATAGCGTCAGGTAATTCTGGTAAGTCTGCTGCCAAAGCATCTACAAATGCTTGATCAAACTCTAATGGTAAAAGATCAGGATCAGGAAAATAACGATAGTCATGCGCTTCTTCCTTTGAGCGCATAGAGCGCGTTTCACCTTTAGCGGCATCAAAAAGCCGAGTCTCTTGATCTATGACGCCTCCATCTTCTAAAATTGCAATCTGACGACGCGCTTCATACTCAATTGCTTGACCAATAAAGCGAATAGAATTAACATTTTTAATTTCACAGCGCGTTCCAAAATTTTCACCAGGACGACGAACAGATACATTGACATCTGCACGCATAGAACCTTCATCCATATTGCCATCGCAAGTACCCAAATAACGAACAATCGTACGCAATTTTGTCATATAGGCTTTGGCTTCATCTGATGAGCGCATATCAGGTTTGGAAACAATTTCCATAAGCGCAATACCAGAACGATTAAGATCTACAAAAGACATCGTTGGATGTTGATCGTGCATCGATTTTCCAGCATCCTGTTCAAGATGCAATCTTTCAATTCCCACTTCAATATCCTCAAATTGGCCATTCGAATCTGGACCAACAGATATGATAATCTTTCCCTCTCCCACAATGGGATAGCGAAATTGAGAAATCTGATACCCCTGCGGTAAATCTGGATAAAAATAATTTTTGCGATCAAAAATAGATTTTAAATTAATATGCGCCTTTAATCCTAACCCCGTTCGAACCGCTTGACGAACACACTCTTGATTAAGAACAGGCAACATACCCGGCATGGCTGCATCAATAAGTGATACATGATTGTTCGGCTCTGCACCAAATTTGGTTGATGCTCCTGAAAAAAGTTTCGAATTTGATATGATTTGCGCATGAACCTCCATGCCAATGATGACTTCCCAATCACCTGTAACGCCAGAAATAAAACGCTTAGAATCAGGAGTACGCGTATCAATGATGCTCATTGCCAATCCACTACCAATATTTTAAAATATACTCATGGCTTATCTAAAACCATTCTCTTAAGTGCAATCCTAGGATATAAATCTTACAAAAAGCCCGATTCTATCGGGCTTTTTCTGTTTGCATAAATATTAAGCTTTTTTAGGAGCCTTTTTCTTAGCTGATGTTTTCTCTGTAGACGTTTCTTTCACTGCAGATTTTTTCTTTGCCGGCTTTTCTTCAGGGACATCTGATTCGTCATATTCTTTCATCAACTCTTCAACCGTCACTTCTTTATCTGTGACTTTTATCTGTGCTAATAAATGATCAATGACCTTTTCTTCAAAAATCGGAGCACGTAGATTTTCAACAGCTTCCGGAGTCCTACGGAAAAAATCCATAATCTCTTTCTCTTGTCCAGGATACTGGCGAACCTGATCAAAAACGGCTGCTTTTAGCTCATCCTCACTAACTTTAACACCAACCTTTATTCCAATTTCAGAAAGCACCAAACCAAGACGAACACGACGTTGCGCAAGAACACGATATTCCTCCCGTGCCTTTTCTTCTGTAATACCTTCATCTTCAAAACTGCGCCCAGCCTTTTTCAAATCATCATTAACCTGAGCCCATATATTATTAAACTCAATCTCTAAAAGTTCTTCAGGAATCTCAAAATTATAATCAGCATCTAAAGCATCAAGAATTTGACGCTTAACTTTTTGACGTGTCACTGAACCATATTGGCTTTCAATCTGCCCACGAACGACCTCACGTAAGCGATCTAGAGACTCTAAACCAACTTTTTGCGCTGCTTCATCATCAATTTTTAATTCATCTGGTTTAAAGACAGCTTTGACAGTAATGTCAAACTCTGCTTCCCGTCCCGCCAAATGTGCCGCACTGTAATTATCTGGAAATTTAACAAAAATCGTTTTTGCATCCCCAGCTTTCACACCAACCAATTGTTCTTCAAAACCAGGAATAAATTGTTTTGACCCAAGAATCAGTTGTGCATCACTATCTGCCCCACCTTCAAATGGAACGCCTTCAAGCTTACCTTGATAATCTATGGTAATACGATCACCTTCTTCAGAATCCCCCTCTTTTAGGGAATAATTACGCGTAGAAGAAAGGACGCGTTTGACTTGATCATCAATATCCTGTTCAGGAACAGTTGCAATTTCACGGATAACCGTAATATGTTCAAAATCTTTAATTTCAATTTTTGGTAAAACTTCATACTTTAAACTAAAAGTAAAATCGGCGTTACCATCTAGAATTTTTTCATCTTCATCTATATCAATTTTTGGCTGCATCGCTGCACGTTCATTGCGGTCTGCTAAAATAGAACGTGGTGCATCACTAATTATCTCATTGAGAATCTCCGCCATAAAGGATTTACCATACATTTTTCGCAAATGCCCACTAGGCACTTTACCGGGACGAAAGCCATTAAGCTTGATTTTTCCCTTGGTATCATCCAATCGTTCATTCAACTTTTCTTCTAAATCTTTCGCTGGGACCACGATCTTAATTTCGCGCTTCAGTCCTTCATTAAGCGTCTCGGTAACCTGCATTAAACACCTTCATTTTTCTAAGGAGAGGGATAAACCCACTCTAATAATCATTACATTCTAACACTTCGAGTGTTACATTTACCATGAAGCGGAATTTCAGACACGTAGAAATCCGTAGCACTTAAGGGATTGCTTTGGTGCGGATGGAGGGACTCGAACCCCCACGGTCTCCCGCCAGAACCTAAATCTGGTGCGTCTACCAATTTCGCCACATCCGCTCAAACTTACAAGCTAATAACCTTATACAAGCGGCGTTTCTATACCATTAATTACAGAAAAAAAGCAAACAAATATATTAAAAAAAACAAAATCTATGCTTTTCATACATAACTGCTTACGCTAAAAGCCAATTATGTTAAAGACATTTGATATCCCAATTCATATCATCGGTGGCGGTCTTGCGGGGTGTGAAGCAAGCTGGCAAATCGCTCAGTCAGGAATTCCTGTTGTTTTGCATGAAATGCGACCCGAAAAAAAATCAGATGCCCATAAAACCGATAAATTGGCAGAACTGGTTTGTTCAAATTCATTCCGTTCTGATGATTCATTAACAAATGCCGTAGGGCTTTTACATGCTGAAATGCGATTAGCAAAATCGTTAATTATGAAAGCTGCTGATGCCAATAAAGTTCCCGCAGGTAGTGCCCTTGCTGTTGACCGTGATGGATTTTCAAAAACTGTCACGACAGCACTCGAAAACCACCCTCTTATAACAATCCAACGTGAAGAAGTTCAAGAAATTCCTAAAGCCTGGAAACATGTTGTCATTGCAACTGGTCCCCTTACATCGCCTGCACTTGCTCAAGAATTACAAGCAATAACCGGTATAAAAGCTCTTTCTTTTTTTGATGCGATTGCACCTATTATCCATACTGATAGTATTGATATCAACATTTGTTGGTATCAGTCTCGCTATGATAAAATTGGTCCTGAGGGAACAGGTAAAGATTATCTTAATTGCCCCCTCAACAAAGAACAATATGAAACATTCGTTGCAGCATTAAAAAATGCTGAAAAAACAGAGTTTCGTGACTTTGAAAAAACACCCTATTTTGATGGATGCCTCCCCATTGAAATTATGGCTGAGCGCGGACTTGAAACGTTAAGACATGGTCCTATGAAACCTATGGGCTTAACCAATGCCCATAACCCTACAGTTAAACCCTATGCTGTCGTTCAATTACGCCAAGATAATAAACTTGGAACGCTTTACAATATGGTTGGCTTTCAAACAAAACTGAAATATGGAGAACAAATTCGCATTTTTAGAATGATTCCCGGTCTTGAAAAAGCAGAGTTTGCGCGCCTTGGGGGGCTTCACCGTAATACCTACCTCAACTCGCCAATCATTCTTGATCAAACCCTTCGTTTAAAACAAAAAAAACAACTACGCTTTGCAGGACAAATTACCGGATGTG
Organism: Bartonella sp. AS69XJJH; assembly: GCF_042195585.1. NCBI lineage: Bacteria > Pseudomonadati > Pseudomonadota > Alphaproteobacteria > Hyphomicrobiales > Bartonellaceae > Bartonella > Bartonella sp. AS69XJJH. Next base: position 8,736 of record NZ_JBHIOO010000002.1, read on the forward strand.
AAGGTTATGTAGAATCAGCGGCAATAGGGCTTCTTGCTGGACGTTTTGCTGCTGCCGAATATCATCATATTTCTCCTTGCCTGCCCCCACAAACTACAGCATTCGGAGCCCTTTTGAATCATATTACGGGGGGACACATCATAGATGAAAAAGCAGAAACACTGTCTTTTCAACCAATGAATATCAATTTCGGACTCTTTCCCCCTATTGCTTCTATTAAACATTCAGGAAAACGCTTACCAAGTAAAGAAAAAAAATTAGTAAAAAAACAAGCCATAACAGCGAGAGCTCTTAATGATTGTACTCAGTGGTTAGCAGATAAAGAATCAAAGAATTCCTGTTTATAAAAAGCACACGATTCGCCTCTCACCTACTGAATAGATCTTTATGACTCTCGTGAAAAAATCATTCCAAAGCCTTTTAAAGACTGCCTTCCCCTAGCAATAAATATTATCCTACGTTTCATCATTTGTTCAATTATGTAGGTGCTGTGAAATAACTTTTGGCTATAAAAAACCTTTACCGCTATAAACAATGTAATATGATTTAATGACTAAAAATAAAATAAATCATATAAATAATCAAAAAAATTAAATAGATGAAAAATACATAAGCAATACTGTATTATTTCTATTAATAGTTTTTATATTACGTAATACATATTATTTTATAAGAATAATTTTTCTGTTTTTTAACTTCCTCCCTTAAAATTTATGATATTCTCTCATTTTAACTCTTGTGTGATGAAAAAAAGCGCTCGCTTGCATATCAGAAAGTGAAATAAAGATATGGAAAAAATATTTGTAGAATAGAGCTGGATCTATCTCTCCCCTCTCAAATGCTAAGAAAAATCACAATACTGAAAGCGAAATCTGAATATCATAAGATTCTTTCATTTTAGTCCCTCTTATAATAAACCAATAAAAATTATCCTCTTGGTACGTCACAAGCAAGGTTGGTGTATAAGTAAAAGAATAAAACTACCCCTTATGCACTCGTCTCAGACATCGAGGGCTAGTCGCAACATTATAGGCAATGAGAAAAACAGTGCGGTGGCACCAACATATGCTTTTATTAAGCGTAAATGGCAATATATAATAACTTTTATACACTTCATAGAGTTTTTCGCATCATACTATTTACGGGTCTTATTTTGAAATAAACACCGTAACACTTCAGTGTAATAAAAGTTAACATTATATTTAATAAGCCATACCAGTACTTCATTAATACAGTGCGATATTCTATTGAAAAGAGTAAAAAGAATATATTTTAAGCTGACAGTACTTTATACAACACTTAAAATCATTTTCAAAAATATCAGCAATGCATGAAAATAAAAAATATAGCAAAGATGTCAAAGTTTTATATGAAAAACACACATAATACATGTGTTAAAAAAACCCGCTTATAAATAAACCGGGTTTTTTTAATGTAACTTAAATTATTTTTTATTAACTGCTTCTTTAAGGCTTTTTCCTGCAGAAAATTTGGGCACAGAACGTGCTGGAATATCGATTTCAGCACCAGTTGAAGGATTACGCCCCTTTGTTGCAGCACGATGAGAAACTTCAAAAGAGCCAAAACCTGGAAGACGAACATCTCCCCCTGAAGCCAAAGCTTCTGTTACAGAAGCCATAAAAGCATCAACAACAGCACCAGCTTGCGCTTTTGAAACACCTGCCTTTTCAGCAACGGAGCTAACCAATTCACTTTTATTCATAAAATATTTCCTTTCCCTATATTACCTGAACATGACTTAATCATGTTATTGGTCAGTTTATTGAAAAGTACAGCAAACAGAAGTCTTATTTTTATCCAAAACATTGTTTTTTTAGTAATAATCACAGTTATTCACGGAATTTTTCACTTTTTCCAACAAAAAAACAGAATAATAACCTCACCAACGCCTTCTGCCACCTAAAAAATGCCGTTATAAATGAGATACGTGAATCAGTGCGCAATCTGTATTCCTTCACTATCACTGCTCTCTGACCGGATTGGGACAGCCACTGTAGAGGGTTCTTTCCATTCAATAGTGTCTGGAAAACGAACCAAAGCGTGCTTCAAAACTTCACTCACATGATTTACCGGAATAATTTCCATATTATTTTTGACATCGTCAGGAATATCAACCAAATCTTTTGCGTTTTCTTCAGGAATAAGTACCTTTTTTATCCCTCCTCGAAGAGCTGCTAGGAGTTTTTCTTTTAATCCACCAATTGGTAAAACGCGTCCACGTAAAGTAATTTCACCAGTCATTGCAATATCTTTATGCACAGCCACTCCTGTAAGGACTGAAACAATTGCTGTCACCATTGCAATCCCAGCAGATGGTCCATCTTTTGGCGTCGCCCCCTCTGGAACATGAACATGGATATCGCGTTTTTCAAAAAGTGGAGGTTCAATACCAAAATCAACAGCACGAGAACGCACATAAGATGCTGCCGCTGAAATGGACTCTTTCATAATATCACGTAAATTTCCAGTTACAGTCATCTTACCTTTGCCGGGCATCATAACTCCTTCAATGGTCAATAACTCTCCACCAACTTCTGTCCACGCAAGTCCTGTCACAACACCAATTTGATTTTCTCCTTCAATCTGATTGTAATGATAACGTTTAACACCCAAGAAATCATGAATATTATTTTCTGTAACTTTTACAGATTTTTGATGCGTTTTGAGAATTTTTGTAACAGATTTGCGGGAAATTTTCATGAGTTCACGCTCAAGGTTACGAACGCCTGCCTCACGTGTGTAAAACTGAATAATTGACCGTAGTGCTCCATCAGAAATACTGAGTTCTTTTTTAGACAAACAATGATCTTTTAGTGCCTTTGGTAAAAGATGCTGTTTAACAATTTCCATTTTCTCACATTCAGTATAACCAGCAATACGAATAATTTCCATACGATCCATTAACGGACCTGGAATATTAAGCGTATTGGCAGTTGTGATAAACATGACATCAGAAAGATCATATTCAACTTCCAAATAGTGATCAATGAATGTACTGTTTTGTTCAGGATCAAGAACTTCTAATAAAGCGGATGAAGGATCTCCACGAAAATCTTGTCCCATTTTATCAATTTCATCAAGCAAAAAAAGCGGATTAGATTTTTTTGCTTTTTTCATAGACTGGATAATTTTTCCAGGCATCGAACCAATATATGTTCGACGATGTCCGCGAATTTCTGCTTCATCCCGCACGCCTCCCAATGAGATACGAACATACTCGCGCCCCGTCGCCTTTGCAATAGAGCGCGCTAATGATGTTTTCCCTACACCAGGAGGACCTAACAAACAAATAATAGGACCTTTTATCTTTGACGCGCGACTTTGTACAGCCAAATATTCAATAATTCGCTCCTTAACTTTTTCAAGACCGAAATGTTCATTATTCATGACCTTTTCAGCAAAATCTAAATTGTTCTTAATTTTAGATTTTTTACCCCAAGGCATTGCTAATAACCAATCAAGATAGTTACGGACAACTGTCGCTTCTGCAGACATAGGAGACATATTCCGTAATTTTCTCAATTCTGCCCCAGCTTTTTCCTGTGCTTCCTTGGATAGTTTTGTATTCTTGATACGTTCTTCTAATTCAGAGAGTTCATCTCGGCTATCATCACCTGCTCCTAACTCTTTTTGAATAGCCTTCATCTGCTCATTGAGATAATATTCACGTTGGTTTTTTTCCATTTGCCGTTTAACATGCGAGCGAATGCGTTTTTCAACCTGCAAAACGGAAATTTCTCCTTCCATGAAGGACAGAACACGTTCAAGACGGGCCCGTACAGGTAAGAGCTCTAATATTTCCTGTTTTTCTGCAAGTTTAATCATCAAATGAGAAGCAATCGTATCGGCAAGCTTAGAAGGATTATCAATCTGGCCAATCGCATTGACAACCTCAGGAGAGATTTTTTTATTAAGCTTTACATAGTTTTCAAAATAAGCAATCACTGACCTTGAAAGAGCTTCAATCTCAACATCACTCTCTCTAAGTTCTTCTGTAACAGTCGCATATGCCTGATGATAACCTTCACTTAAAGCAAATTGACTAATTTTTGCACGTGCCGTCCCTTCAACCAAAACCTTTACAGTACCATCAGGAAGCTTTAAAAGTTGAAGAATATTAGCAAATGTACCAATATGATAAATATCCTCTGATTTTGGATCGTCATCAGAAGCATTTTTTTGTGTCACCAATAGTATTTGCTTGTCAACCGCCATCGTCTCTTCAAGAGCACGAATTGATTTTTCGCGGCCCACAAAAAGTGGAACAATCATATGGGGGAAGACAACAATATCCCGAAGAGGTAAAACAGCATAAACCCCATCTCTTACTTCATCTGTCTTTTCATCAATATATTGCATAACTCTCCTTTCTGGAGCCTATGAGCTATCTACAATGAGCAGCCCACCTTTAGAAAACCTCAGCTCTTCACAGTACATGAAGTGGTAATTACTCATACATAAATCAAGCATTATAATGATATTATTAGAAACACCCATCAAATACTGTTCATTACCACCTTTTATATTGTGCATCGCACAATGTCATGCTGATACATTTTCTTTATCTTCTGCACGTTCTGAGTAAATATAAAGAGGACGCGCTTTCCCATCAGCGACATCACTCGAAATAACCACTTTTTGAACGCCTTCAAGAGCCGGTAGCTCAAACATCGTCTCAAGAAGAATCTTCTCCATAATGGAACGTAAACCACGAGCACCAGTTTTACGTTCAATTGCTTTCTTTGCAATAACACGTAAAGCATCTTCATGGAATGCTAATTCAACATTCTCCATTTCAAAAAGACGCTGATATTGCTTTACTAACGCATTTTTAGGTTGTGATAAAATTTGCATGAGGGCGTTAACATCTAAATCTTCTAAGGTAGCAACTATAGGAAGGCGCCCAATAAATTCTGGTATTAAACCAAATTTTATAAGATCTTCAGGCTCTAAATCACGAAAAATTTCACCAACACAACGCTCATCAGGAGCCTTAACGGTCGCAGAAAAACCAATAGAAGTTTTTTCACCACGCCCTGAAATAATCCGTTCTAAACCTGCAAAAGCTCCCCCACAAATAAATAAGATGTTTGTGGTATCAACCTGAAGAAACTCTTGTTGCGGATGCTTACGTCCACCTTGAGGAGGAACAGAAGCAATCGTTCCTTCCATAATTTTTAATAACGCTTGCTGAACTCCTTCTCCCGAAACATCTCTTGTAATAGAAGGATTATCTGCTTTACGAGAAATCTTATCAACCTCATCAATATAAACAATGCCACGTTGTGCACGTTCAACATTATAATCTGCTGCTTGAAGAAGTTTCAAAATAATATTTTCAACATCTTCACCCACATAACCTGCTTCAGTCAAAGTGGTCGCATCCGCCATCGTAAAAGGCACATCAATAATACGTGCTAATGTTTGTGCAAGATAAGTTTTACCACAGCCCGTTGGACCAACAAGAAGAATATTTGATTTAGCTAACTCAATATCATTGCTTTTAGACTGATGCGCCAACCGTTTATAATGATTATGAACGGCAACAGAAAGAACACGCTTTGCATGCTGCTGACCAATAACATAATCATCAAGAACTGTTATAATTTCCTGTGGCGTAGGAACACCATCACGCACCTTAACCCCAGAAGACTTATTCTCTTCTCGAATAATATCCATGCAAAGCTCTACACATTCATCACAGATAAATACAGTAGGCCCCGCAATGAGCTTACGCACCTCATGCTGACTCTTGCCGCAGAACGAGCAATAGAGAGTATTTTTTGATTCGTTCCCGCTATTGCTAATTTTGCTCATTTTTCTTTCCTTTCACCACGATATATGAATACTTTGCCTTTTCAAAGGAAGCTTTTCATCATGAAAACTAAAAGACATATAGAAAACCATGCATGTCTCAATATTTTTAGGTGTTTCTCTTATTTTGCGATATTTTTTTATAAAACTCTGTGATTTAAAGTAGCTGTTTTTTCTATAAAAATTCTTAATCTTTTTCTTCTTTTTCAGTTTCTGCACGATATTGTATAACATCATCAACTAAGCCAAACGCTTTGGCTTCTTCTGCTGTCATAAAATGATCGCGATCGAGAGTTCTCTCTATAACCTCATAATCTTGACCTGTATGTTGAACATAAATTTCATTTAAACGCCGTTTCATCTTTATAATATCTTGCGCATGCCGCTCAATATCTGAAGCCTGACCTTGAAAACCACCAGATGGTTGATGCACCATAATACGTGCGTTTGGCAATGTAAAACGATGACCTTTTGCTCCAGCTGTTAACAATAAAGACCCCATAGATGCTGCCTGCCCCATGCAAAGCGTAGAAACAGGAGGGCGAATAAACTGCATAGTATCATAAATAGCCATACCAGATGTTACGACACCACCTGGAGAATTAATATAAAGACTAATTTCTTTTTTAGGATTTTCCGCTTCCAAGAAAAGCAATTGTGCACAAACAAGCATTGCCATACCATCTTCAACAGGACCATTAATAAAAATAATCCGCTCCTTTAAAAGACGGGAAAAAATATCATAGGCCCGTTCACCACGATTGGTTTGTTCAATAACCATAGGAACAAGGCTTAATGCTGTTTTCATTGGATCACTCATATTTTCACTTTCCGTTCATATAACAACCGCTCTTTACACATTCAATGTTTTTATCCATATGTTAACATTACTCTCTTGTGCAAGCTACAATCAAGAGCTGTTTAAGGTAGATTAAAATCTCAATAGTTAAAATAGCAATAATAACTCTACCTAAACAAATGATGAACATCAGGAATGCGAGATACCGCCCAATGGTAAAAACTTCCTTCCTGAGGTCTTTCTGTAGTCTTTGTCTTTCTGTGAATATGAAAGCCTATCAAGCGTGAATCTGTAAGCGGCTTTACGCCAAAAGCTGGTTCAAAAATACGTTCAGTTTTTCTCCCAGTCCAATAATAAAAAGTTTCCTTTTCCTTTGCTTCATGAAAAAAACTATATCGTTTTGCTAATCGTGAAATACCATCATTGCCAAATATCGTAACACCAAGACTTCCCGGTAAAATCGGCATTTTTTTTCTCTTTAACCAGAATGGTCTCCAAACACGACGCTTAAATCCAAGCCAACTCGGCACCATTTCTGTGCCTGCCCAATAATCTTCAAATGTTTTTATAATAGGGTTATTGGGCGGAAAATAAAGTGCAGAAACACCTACTCTTGTATTATTTTCTCTTGCCAACCAAACCTTATCCGCATCGGGATGAAATTGTTTAACAAGGTAAACATCTGTATCTAACCAAACACCTTGTTGATATTTCATCAGCATAACACGAAAAAAATCCGAGAATTGAACAATTGTACACCCTAGTTTATCACCAGAAAAATCGGGATCAAGGCGATAAATTGCTGAGCGTGGTAAAATTGATTCGGCTTTATGCAACTCAACACCAGCAGGGAGATTATCTATTTTTTTATCATAACTAAAAAGCTTAACGCGCTGTCCAGTTTTAACCATTGAGGACAAGCAAAGCCTATCCACCAATCTTAATTGTCCACTATACCAAAAAGTACAAATATCCATAGATAATATATCAAAAATATTCTAAACTTACGCGAAAGAGTTGTTCAACATCACGCACCCTATCAGCAAGAGCGAAAATCACTATTCTATCACCAGACAAAATACGCGTATCTGCCGAAAGCTGTATTATTGTCTTATTACGATAAATTGCGCCAATTCTCAAACCATCTGATAAATTGAGCTCTGATAATGACTTACCAACCAATGAAGATGTTTGCATCACTTCAGCTTCAATAATTTCTGCTCGGCCATTAAAAACTGAATGAACAGAACGTATACGCCCACGGCGCATTTGTTGCAAAATTCTCGATATTGTAACACTATGGGGATTAAGATATGCATCAACACCAACAGCACGACTAAATTCTTGGTAAGCAACATTATTAATCAATACCATATTGGCTTTGCAGCCCAATCTTTTAGCAATAATAGCGCTTAAGAGATTAACCTGATCTTGATTGGTCAATGTAATCATTAAATCGGACTGATCAATTCCCGCATCTTGAAGAATCACTGGATCTAACACGTTACCGTATAAAACTGTTGTTTTTTCAAGCTGATCAGCAATTGTGAGAGCTCTTTCTCTATGCGACTCTATAATCTTCAATTTTAATTTATGGAAACGCTTTTCAATAGCCTGTGCAACATAAAGACCAATGTGACCACCCCCTGCAATAATCATGCGGTGGGCATCTTGTTCTTTATGACCAAAAAGCCCAACAGCACGACGCATCTGTTCACGAGAAACAACAAGATAGGTTATATCACCAACGCGTAATTGCGTTTCTGAATGCGCAACCAATAATTCCGCGCCACGTTTAATAGCAGTAACCGTCGTATGAAGATCTGGAAAAAGCTCTGTTAATTGACGCAAAGGTGTATTAATAACTGGACAATCTTCCATGCATTCCAAGGCTAGCGCAACAATATCATCATTACAAAAATAAAGAACATCTATTGCACCAGGCAAAGCAATACGGCGCAAAACCATTTCACCAACTTCAACTTCTGGCGAAATAACCACATCAATGGGAATATTCTCTCTGGAAAAAAGCGTCTTATAACGTGGTTCTAAATAAGATTGTGAGCGAATACGAGCAATTTTTGTGGGCACATTAAATAATGAATGTGCTACTTGGCAAGCTACCATATTGACTTCATCAAACAAAGTGACAGCAATCAACATATCAGCTTTGTCTGCATCTGCAGCCAAAAGAACTTCAGGACGTGAACCGTGACCAACAAAACCTCTCACATCCAATGTATCGCGAATCTTTTCAATTAATCTTGTTTCAATATCAATAACAGTAACATCGTGATTTTCAGCAGCAAGACGCTCTGCGATCCCATAACCAACCTGTCCTGCTCCACAAATAATAACACGCATCGCTTTAAGAAACTCCAAGCGCTTTAAGTTTACGGTGCAAAGCTGAACGCTCCATGCCTATAAATTCAGCAGTACGTGATATATTTCCACCCAAACGCCCAATCTGCGCCACTAAATATCTCTTTTCAAACAATTCTCGTGCTTCACGTAACGGCAAATCCATTATACTTTCATCTGAATCCATTTGAAGACGTGGCAAAGAATCACTTACTTCACTGGGAAGAAAGTCCGCTGTTATAGGACCATCACCATCCCGCACAAGAATAAGAAGACGCTCAATATTATTACGTAATTGCCGCACATTACCCGGCCAAGCTTGCGTTTGCAAAATAGCAATCACATCATCACTGATTGCACGCGGTTTAATCCCAACCTGCTGTGATATTGTTTTCACAAAATGATGTACAAGTTCTGGAATATCTTCACGACGCGCTGAAAGAGGAGGAACAGCAATAGGAACAACGGAAAGACGGTGGAAAAGATCCTCCCTAAAGCGCCCATCGGAAATGAGGTTTTCAAGATTTTGCGCTGTCGAAGAAATGATACGGACATCCACCTTAACACGTTTTGTGCCACCAACTCTCTCAAATGTTTGCCCCGTTAACACCCGAAGAATCTTACCTTGAGTCTCACGCGGCATATCAGCGATTTCATCCAGATATAATATACCACCATGAGCTTCCTCTAAGGCACCAATCTTGCGCTCCCTTCCTTCCATTTCGCTGCCAAACAGTTCTATTTCCATTCTTTCCGGAGTAATCGTTGCAGCATTTATTGTAACAAATGGCCCATTCGAACGCGTTGAGAGCGCATGAATAGTTCGTGCAACAGTCTCTTTTCCTGCCCCTGAAGGGCCTGTTATCATGACGCGACTATTGGTTGGTGCTACTTTTTCTATGATTTGACGCAAATTTTTTATAACTGTCGATTTCCCGAGCAACTCTAATGTCTCATTCGAACGCTTTCGCAATTCTAAAAGCTCACGTTTTAAATTTGAATTTTCAAGTGTTCTCTCTGCAACCAACACAAGTCTATCAGCTTTAAAAGGTTTTTCAATGAAATCATATGCCCCTCGCTTTATAGCGGAAACAGCCGTCTCAATATTACCATGACCAGAGATCATAACGACCGGAAGAGCCGGATATTGTGTTTTAATTTCATCAAGCAGTGCTAAACCATCGAGGCGACTACCCTGTAGCCAAATATCCAAAAAAATGAGCTTTGGAATACGTTCACTAATTTGAGCCAATGCTTCATCAGAGTTACAAGCAACACGCGTTTCATAACCTTCATCATCTAAAATACCAGCAACAAGCTCACGAATATCTGCTTCATCATCAACAATCAAGATATCTGATACCATACTATTCCCCTATCTTATGATTTATGGCTTGTATAATACTACCCTGCTTACCCCCATCTGAGGGAAATATCAAACGGATCATCGCACCACGACCTTCATAAAAACTCTCCGGTGCATCATGAAGCTCCATGAAACCACCGTGATCTTCTATAACTTTGCGCACAATGGCTAACCCCAGCCCTGTTCCTTTTTCCCGCGTTGTTATATAGGGCTCTAATAACTTTTGTCTTTGCTCTTTAGGAAGTCCTTTCCCGTTATCAACAACATCCACAACCACCCATTCTTCCTGACGATAAGAACGGACAAGAATATGACCGTGAATATTTTCCTCTCGCATAACTGAATCTATGGATTCGCTCGCGTTTTTGATAACATTGCAAAAAGCCTGTACAATGAGACGGTTATCAAATGCACCCATAAGTGGTAGACTTCCTAAATCTTGCTCAAAATGAATATCATGTCGCGTTACTTCTATCAAAAAACATGCTTCGCGCAACAATTCTCGTATATCCAAAATATGCATTTGTGGTTTGGGCATACGTGCAAAAGAGGAAAACTCATCAACCATACGCCCAATATCTCCAACCTGTCTAATAATTGTCTCAATACACCGATCAAAAACCTCTCTATCTTGTGTAATAACTTTGTTATAACGTTTACGAATACGTTCAGCAGATAACTGAATGGGTGTGAGAGGATTTTTGATTTCGTGTGCAATACGCCGCGCAATATCCGCCCACGCCGCTGTACGTTGCGCTGCAACAAGGTCTGTAATATCATCAATTGTTAGAACCCAAGATTGCCCCTGTCCATCATCCTCCTCCATCGTAACTTGGACATTACAGACACGCTCTTTTCCTGCAACGTTTAAAGTGACCTGCTCACGATGATTTTTACGATCCAATGAACGCACAAACTGAAAAACCTGCCAAATTTCAGCGCTTAAAGATAAAAGACTTTGGCCAACAACGTGCTCAGAGCGAATATCAAACATCGCTTCAATAGATCGATTGATAATTGTGATATCACCATTATCATCTATACCTGCGACTCCCGCTGTTACACCCGATAACACAGCTTCAGAAAAACGCCGTCTCTCATCAATTTGATCACGCACTGCAATCAACTCATTGCGCCGACTTTTCAATTCACTGACCATGTAATTAAAAGTTTTGGATAATTGCCCAATATCTCCATCTTTTGCTCGTACTGGCACGAAAATTTCCATATTTCCAGTAGCAACATCATCAGCAGCACTAATGAGAAGACGAATAGGACGTACTAAGCGATCAGCGACAGCAATAGCAGCCCAAATGGCTGATAAGAATAAACTAAAAAAAAGACACAAATAAAGCATACCAAATGCAATTTGCGTCAGCAGGCGATTTTCATTTAAATCGCGATAACGATCTGTATTGACTTCTGTCAAACGCAAAGCAGATAAAACACCTTTATCAACGTCACGCACCAAATATAAAAATGTGTTTGGAATGTTGGTAAATTTTAAAATAATACCAAAATAATCATGAACGCCTGGTTGAAAAGAAAAAGGTCTCGCACTGGTTGCTCGTTCAATAAGATGAGAAGGAGGAATTGGCAGTTTATCTTCATCACCAAGAGCACTCGATACAAAAATAGCTCCGCTAGAACTTAACAAAAATGCACCACGCAAATTGCGTCCTATAGCATGACGCGTCAACTGCATCCTATATTCAGCTAGATTACGCTCTAAGAGTTTTTTGTTATCAAGTGCAAATGCCATCGCGTAGGATAAATTTTTTAAATTTTGAAGCATTTCATCTGCATAAGCATTTGCTAAATCAATAGAAGAGCCCACAATTTGTCGCGTTGTTGTATCAAACCATCGATCAAGTCCCAAATTTAGTGCTGGACCCGATACAAGAGCTACAGCAACAGCTGGCATTGTCGCAACAAGTGCAAACAATGAAATGAGGCGCACATGAAGACGCGATCCTGCACGCCTTGAACGCCAAGCACGAATGATCGGAATCATCTCATAAAAAACGATGACAATAAGCCCTAAAACCCAAAAACTATTAATCCCTATAAGAATAAGGGTTACTGTTCTACTGGGAACAACAGGGGTTAATCCAATAAGAATAATAAACGAAACAGAGGCCGTAAGTAAAGCCAATACAATAATTGTAATCCCTAAAAAAATATATACCTTACTTAAACGATACAACTCATCGTTATAAGTATTTTTATCGTTATACGTATTTTTATCTATGTCTTGAAGATTCGTCACAGATGTTATATTCGTCATGAGCTTACATACCCTTATCCCATTATTCTCATATAACCTTTTGTAGCAAAAATTGACAATACTAATACTACATTTAAAATAGGGCAAATATAGTCAATGAGAAAGAACTTCTCCATTTTGCAAAATATCTTTAAAATAAACTGTGTTCGACGATACTTTACGAAGGAAATGAGATGCGATTAACAAAACAAACAAATTATGCTCTTCGAATGCTCATGTATTGTGCAGATAATCAGGGAACTCTCAGTCGTGTTCCAGAAATTGCTAAAGCATATGCCGTTTCAGAACTTTTTTTATTTAAAATCCTTCAGCCGCTTGTTCAAGCCGGTTTTATACAAACAGTGCGTGGACGCAATGGTGGTGTTAAATTGGCTAAACCCGCAGCAGAGATTTCAGTCGCTGATGTTGTAAAAGTAACAGAAGACAACTTTTCCCTCGCAGAATGTTTCGATACTGCAGAACCGACTTGCCCATTAATCGATTTTTGTAGTTTAAATACCGCACTTCAAAAAGCATTAAATGCTTTTTTTGAGGTGTTATCCGTGATATCCCTTGCTGATCTAAAACAACCATCCTTTCAAAATCATTTCAAAATTAATGATAAAAAAGCAAACTAAGCTTATAACATAAGGAGATTAAGTATTTCTATCGCAGCAATAATATTAGCCGCTGGACGCGGTGAAAGAGCAGGATCTCCTCATAAAATTCCAAAACAGTACCGGTTTCTAGGACAAAAGCCGATTATTTATCATACAGTGAATTGTTTTTTGCAACATCCAGCTATCACAACAATTATCCTCGTTATTCATCCAAAAGATCGTCAAATCTGTGAACAAGCACTTGGTGATTTTAAAGAGCGCCTTATTATCGTTGAAGGAGGCAATACACGTCAAATCTCTACCTTACATGGACTTCAAGCACTCAAAAAAATAAATCCCCAATATGTGCATATTCATGATGGTGCACGCCCCTTTATCGAAAACAAGCTTCTTGATAACATTCACAACACGATCACGCCTCAAGAAGGTGTTCTTCCTGTTTTGCCCATCTCTGATACCCTTAAACGTGTAAATAATCAGCATGTTTTAGAAACAATTCCCCGTGCCTATCTTTATAGTGCACAAACTCCACAGTGTTTTCCCTTTGAACGTATCTTAGCGGCCCATAAACAAGCAAAACAAGCTTGCAAACAAGAATTCACTGATGATTCTGCGATTGCCGAATGGTTTGGAATTCCTATGCGTACCGTCCCTGGAAATCCTAACAACATAAAAATTACATGGCATGAAGATTTTAATACTGCACATTTATATCTCCAAAAGAAAATGCAGATGTTTCCTGATATCCGCACTGGCAATGGTTATGATGTTCACTCTTTCGAGGATGGTGATTTTCTTATTTTATGTGGCATAAAAATCCCTTTTTATAAAAAATTAAACGGACACTCTGATGCGGATGTTGCTCTTCATGCATTAACAGATGCCCTGCTCGCTACACGAGGTGCTGGAGATATCGGTACACATTTTCCTCCCTCTGATCCTCAATGGAAAAATGTATCATCAGAAATTTTTCTCCGTCATGCTCTTGATATTCTAAAAAAAGCAGGTGGTCGTATCGCCAATGTTGATATCACAATTATCGCTGAAAATCCTAAAATTGGTCCCTATCGTCATGCCATGACAGAAAATCTTATGACAATACTTGCAATAACACCTGATCGAATCTCTATCAAAGCAACAACAAATGAAAGGCTTGGATTTATTGGTCGTGGTGAGGGAATTGCTGCTTTTGCAACAGCAAGCGTTCTTTATTCAGGAGAAATTCCCCAATGACATATCTTTGTGAAAAACAAGCACATGAAGTCCTTAATACCTTTCGCCAAAAAGGTTTACTATTAACAACTGTAGAGTCTTGTACAGGAGGGCTCATTGCTGCAAGCCTCACAAATATTGCAGGATCGTCAGATGTTCTCGATTGTGGATTTGTTGTTTATTCAAATGAATCCAAAACACGCCTTGTTGGCGTTTGTGCTGAACTTATAAGAACCTATGGTGCCGTTTCAAAAGAAGTTTCTCTTGCAATGGCTGAGGGTGGATTAAAACATTCACAAGCTGACATTGCAGTTTCTGTAACAGGAATTGCTGGTCCAGGAGGTGCAAGTCTTGATAAACCTATAGGACTTGTACATTGCGCAGTTGCTTACAAAAATCACTCCCCCCTGCACAAAGAAATGCACTTTGGTCATCTTAATCGCAATGCTATTCGCCATGCAACTGTTGAAAGTGTTTTTAAAATGATTCTGGAATTGCTTCACTGAATTCCCCATACTAATTTCAAAATTCTCTATTCCACATTGAGTCTATAATCATTCACATCTTGAAAAAATAATTTATTGTATCATAACTTGAAATTGAAAGATCTGAATACCGTAAAGTTATCTCACTTCAATCCTGTTTAGGTTTAATTAATCAAATTTATTCACTTGCACGCCACAAGAGAAAAAACTGTATAAATAAAATAATTAAAGAAGGAACACTTGTACCTCTCTCAAGTGCTAAGAGCTGACGCAATATTTTGAGAGATGATCAATAAATAGTGCAAGCTGACTTCTTCATAAGTGTAAAGATGTGGATTTTATATACTTTTACGAGAATCTATACTATTTATTATGAACACTATTATGAAATGGGTATGACGCAAGCATGTTCTATTTGGGCGTTTTGTTTAACGGATGTGCCTCCATTAAAAAGAGAGAAACAAAAGCGTGAAGCTGTGCATCATCTTCATCATTTAAAATGATATTCCTTCAATATGCTTTTGAAAGCTGAATTAAAAACAAATAGTAAAAATGGAAACCAGTTTTCACCTTCACGCTGTTATAAGCATACATATTGTCAAAAAATAATAGAGTAGACTATGTTTCCGTAGAGCCATAAATCTGATGCGCGCGCTTCTCAAAAGCCTCGGTAAATTTACGAAATGCAATATCAAACATTGAGCCCATCACTAATCCAAGCGTTTTACTTTTAAATTCATAATCAATAAAAAACTCTACATTACATGCATTGGTATTTTCAATATCATGAAAGGCCCAACGATTTTCAAGATATTTGAATGGACCATCAATATATTTGACTTCTATAAGATTTTTTTCCGGCTGTAAAAATACTTGAGTTGTAAAAGTCTCACGGATAATCTTATAGCCAACGGTCATATCCGCAAGAAGCAATATTTTTTTTCCATATTCTTTTCGAGAACGTAATGTTAAAGACTCACACATTGGTAAAAATTCAGGATAACGCTCAATATCTGAAACCAGATCAAACATTTCACTGGCACTATGGGTGATCTGCCGATGTATTGTAAAAATCGGCATAATTATCTCTGTAAGGAAAATTTTTCTTCACGCGCTTTTTGCAAAATGGCAAAATCATCTCCAGCATGATGAGATGAACGCGTCAGAGGATTGGAGGCCATATGTAAAAATCCTTTTACTTTACCAATCTTGGCAAAAGACTCAAATTCTTCAGGAGGCACAAAACGAACAACTGGATGATGTTTTCGGGTAGGCTGCAAATATTGTCCAATTGTCATAAAGTCAACATCAGCAGAGCGCAAATCATCCATCAATTGCAAAATTTCATTTCGCTCCTCCCCAAGGCCAACCATAATTCCCGATTTTGTAAAAATTGTTGGATCAAGTTCTTTAACGCGTTGTAATAAACGAATTGAATGAAAATAACGTGCCCCTGGACGAACCTTCAAATATTTAGAAGGAACTGTTTCTAAGTTATGATTAAAAACATCAGGCTTAGCAGCAACAACAACCTCTAAGGCGCCATCCTTATGACGAAAATCAGGTGTCAGAACTTCAATTGTTGTTTTAGGAGTTTTTTGACGAATCGCATAAATAACTTTTGCAAAATGCTCAGCACCACCATCAGCAAGATCATCACGATCAACAGATGTAATGACAACATGTTTTAATTCCATCCGTGCAACAGCATCGGCTACACGTTCTGGCTCATTATCATCAACGGCAAGTGGAATACCTGTTGCAACGTTACAAAAAGCACAAGCACGCGTACATATTTCACCTAAAATCATAAAGCTAGCATGCCGCTGGCTCCAACATTCGCCAATATTAGGGCAACCAGCTTCTTCACATACAGTCACTAACTTATGCGTACGTACAATACCATGTGTTTCCTTATAAATTGGTGATGTTGGCGCTTTTACACGAATCCAATCTGGCTTTTTTTGAACGCTTGTATCAGGACGATGTGCCTTTTCAGGATGACGCAAACGTCTATTTGTAACTCTATCAACAACCGTAACCATTTAAGCCTTTGCCTTATAAATACGAAGTAACAATCAAAAATATAAAATTTTTCATACAATCCAGTCATCAAGCGTTTAAAACTTGACCATAAGCATCCAATACACTTTCTTTCATCATTTCCGATAAAGTCGGATGTGGAAAGACAGTATGCATTAATTCTTCTTCTGTTGTTTCAAGATTCATGGCAATAACAAAACCCTGTATCAATTCTGTTACCTCAGCCCCTACCATATGGGCCCCAAGAAGCTGTCCTGTTTTTTTATCAAAAATTGTTTTTACCAACCCCTGATCTTCACCCAAAGCAATCGCCTTGCCATTCGCAGCAAAAGAATAACGACCAATACGTATATCATAACCTGCTTCTTTTGCTGTAGCTTCTGAAAGCCCTACAGAGGCAACCTGTGGTGTACAATATGTACACCCTGGAATTTTTCTTTTATCAAGCGGATGAGCATTCTTCAAACCTGCAAGATGCTCAATACATATCACACCTTCTTCTTCTGCTTTATGTGCCAACATAGGAGGACCTGCTACATCACCAATAGCATAAATGCCTTCCACCCCCGTCCAACTCCATTCATCAGTTACAATGCAGCCGCGATCGGTTTTTATTCCCAAAGCTTCTAAACCAAGATTCTCAATATTACCTTGCACCCCAACAGCGGAAATCAACCGGTCAACGGTCATTGACTCTATTTTACCTTGAACATCAATATGTACAGTCACAGAATCAGAAGATTTTTCAACCTTTGTTACTTTTGCTTGACGAAGAATGCGTAAACCTTTTTTCTCTAACTGTTTACAAGCAAACGTTGAAATTTCAATATCTTCAGCAGGCATGATGTGAGGCATCATTTCAACAACAGTTACTGTCGCCCCCATATCACGATAAAAAGAGGCAAATTCAATGCCAATAGCCCCAGATCCTATAACCAAAAGCGATTTTGGCATTGCTGGCGGTACCATAGCTTCAAAATAAGTCCAAATGAGTTTTCCATCTGGCTCAATACCAGGAAGGACACGAGGACGTGCGCCCGTTGCAATAATGATATGCTTTGCTTGATAAGTTCCCTCTCCTAGCGTCCCTTTAGGGACTGGATTTTGCGGTTGCATAATCGGTTTGGAGGATGAAGAAACCATAATTTCCGCTGGATGGCTTTCTTTTGCTTCTTTCGTAAGCTTTGCTTCACCCCAGATAATATCAATTTTGTTTTTTTTCATTAAAAAATCAACACCAGCATTTAAACGTGCTGAAACACCGCGTGAACGTGCCACAACATCTTCGATGTTTGCCTCAATTGAACCATTAATTTTTAGTCCATAATTTTTTGCATGTTCAGCAAAATGTTTTATTTCCGCTGAACGCAGAAGAGCCTTTGTTGGAATACATCCCCAATTTAAACAGATCCCTCCCAAATGTTCACGTTCAACAATCGCAGTCTTAAAGCCACATTGTGCTGCACGAATTGCGGTTACATATCCGCCTGGACCTGATCCAATCACAATTACATCATAAAGATTTGCCACAGTAATTCCTCCATGGATATATATAAAATGGATATGCATTTTTTGAACTTAAAACAGCAAAACAACGTAACAGAATTATCTTCTGTCTTTTGCTTTAAGCTTCACATAAATGCTTTACCCAAACCAGAAATAGCAATAACATTGCTGTTCAAATTCTTTAAATTTGTTTTTATTCCCTTAACACACTCTCTCACAATTTACGTGAAGAACTGTTAAACAGTTCAAACCAACATTGCTAATGGATTTTCAATCATCTTCTTAAAAGTCCGCGCAAGCTCTGCTGCTAAAGCACCATCGACAGCTCGATGATCAGCAGAAATTGTGACCGACATCACCGTCGCAATCCCTAATGCATCATTTTTAACAACGGCGCGTTGCTCCCCTGCACCAATTGCAAAAATCGTCGCATGCGGTGGATTAAGGATAGCGGAAAAACTTTTTATACCATACATCCCCATATTTGATACAGCTGTTGTTCCACCCTGATATTCTTCCATTTTTAACTTTCCTTCACGCGCACGCTTTGCAAAATCCTTCATCTCTTTAGAAATAAGTGATAACGGCTTTTCCTCTGCATGGCGAATAATTGGCGTAATTAATCCATTAGGAATAGAAACAGCAACCCCAACATCACAATGTTTATGATAAATCATCCCACCTTCAAGCCAAGAGACATTCGCATCAGGAACCGCTTTCAAAGAAAGTGCAACAGCTTTGATCACCATATCATTAACAGAAAGCTTATAAGTAGGCTGTGTTTCTTCCTGTCTTTTAACCATTGGTGCAGCAGCATTCAGTTGTGTACGCAGTGCTAATAGCGCATCAAGTTCACAATCTACCGTTACATAGAAATGTGGAACTTTCTGTTTTGATTCCACCAAACGTGTCGCGATTGTTTTACGCATATTATTATGGGGAGCGAAGCGATATTCATCCTCTTTGAAGAGTTTCAATATCTGTTTGTCCGAAGCACCTGTAGCTATTAGCTCCCCTATCTGTGATGAATAAGGCACTTTAGAAATATCACTGCTCGCAGCTTTTTCTACATCACGCTTGATAATACGCCCATGCGGACCACTTCCAGAAATAAGGGATAAATCAAGACCTGCCTGAGATGCTAATCGCCGCGCTAAAGGAGAGGCAAAAAGACGCCCTTCCTTTTTATCTTGCTGTATTAATTGCTGAGCTGATAACTCATGCGACATTTTTGTACTCTTTGAGTCGGTCTGTTTCAGAGAATCTGTCTGTTTTATGCCCTCTGGTTCTTGGCTTGTAGAAGAAGAGATTTCTTCTGCAACTTTTGCAGCCTCAGCTAAATCTTCACCTTCTTCTGCTAAAACAACAATTAAAGTATTTACTTTAACGCCTTGTGTTCCAGCAGGAACAACAATTTTGGCAACCCTACCTTCATCAACGGCTTCGACTTCCATTGTCGCTTTATCCGTCTCAATCTCAGCAATAACATCACCAGAGGAAACCTTATCTCCCTCTTTAATATTCCATTTTGTTAAATTTCCCTCTTCCATCGTAGGGGAAAGCGCTGGCATTGTAATTTTAATGGGCATTATGCTTTCCTCCGTTATGCTCTGTACGTCACAGCCTTAACGGCCTCAATAATTTCAGCAGTATTAGGCAAAGCCAACTTCTCAAGATTAGCGGCATAAGGCATCGGAACATCTTTGCCAGAAATCGTAGCAATTGGCGCATCAAGATAGTCAAAAGCCTGCTGCATAACACGCGTTGCTATTTCAGTTCCCACGGATGACTGAGGAAATCCCTCTTCAATTGTTACCAAACGACCTGTTTTTTTAACTGAAGAAAGAATTGTTGGAAGATCCATCGGACGAATGGTTCGTAAATCAATCAATTCAACATCAATACCAAGTTGTTCAATTTCCGGCAACGCTTGAACGGCATAATGCATTCCAATTCCGCACGCGACAATCGTCACATCTTGTCCAGACTTATGGATACGCGCCTTACCAATAGGCAAAACAAAATCATCTAGTTGAGGAACTTCAAATTGATGCCCATATAAAATCTCATTTTCAAGAAAAATAACAGGATTATCATCACGAATAGCAGCTTTCAGCAAACCTTTTGCATCTGCAGCACTATAAGGCATGACAACTTTCAAACCTGGCACATGACTATACCATGCAGCATAGCATTGAGAATGTTGAGCACCAACACGGGCAGCCGCACCATTGGGACCCCGAAAAACCATAGGAGCTGTCATTTGTCCACCAGACATATAACGTGTTTTCGCTGCTGAGTTAATAATTTGATCCATCGCCTGCATCGCAAAATTAAATGTCATAAACTCGACAATAGGACGTAACCCTCCAAAAGCAGCCCCAACAGCCAGCCCAGCAAAGCCGTGTTCTGTAATTGGGGTATCAATAACTCGGCGCTCTCCAAATTCTTCCAACAAACCTTGACTAACCTTATAGGCACCTTGATATTGTGCAACCTCTTCCCCCATGAGAAAAACTTTTTCATCACGCCGCATTTCTTCAGCCAAAGCCTGATTAAGCGCTTCACGAACTGTCATTGTAATCATTTGTGTTCCCGATGGAATATCAAAATCAGGAGACGTATCAAAAGTAGGAGCCTGCGGAACTGATGATGCCAGAGAAAGAGCAGATTCCTTAGGTTTTTGTGCTGTATCAGTAGGTTGGGAAATATCCTCAGCACGCTCACCTTCTTCTAACAAAATCGCAATAACAGTATTAACCTTTACGCCTTCAGAACCTTCAGGCACAAAAATTTTACCAAGAGTACCTTCATCAACGGCCTCTACTTCCATTGTAGCCTTATCTGTTTCAATTTCAGCAATAACATCGCCAGAACTAACCTTATCACCTTCTCTCTTGAGCCATTTAGACAGTTTACCTTCTTCCATAGTTGGTGAAAGCGCCGGCATCAAAATATCAATAGACATACTTGCTTCCCTCGCATCAAACTAAAATATCAGTATAGAGCTCAGAAGCATCTGGCTCTTGATCACTTTGTGCAAAATCTGCCGCATCAGCAACAATTGCACGAACCTCTTTCTCAATAGACTTTAAATCATCTTCATTCGCCCAATTTTTCTTAAGAATCCGACTTTTTACTTGATCAATCGGATCGTGTTCCTCTTTTATTTTTTGGACTTCTTCCTTTGAACGATATTTTGCTGGATCAGACATGGAATGACCACGATAGCGATAGGTCTGCATATCAAGAATGATCGGTCCTTTACCTGATCGTGCCCAAGAAATTGCCTCATCAGCAGCTCCTTTTACTGATCGAACATCCATACCGTCAACAACAATACCTGGAATTTCAAAAGAAAGACCACGGCGAGAAAAATCAGTTTCTGCAGATGCACGTGAAACGGACGTTCCCATAGCATACTGATTGTTTTCAATAATATAAACAACGGGAAGCTTCCAAAGTGAAGCCATATTAAAACTTTCGTAAACCTGCCCCTGATTTGCAGCACCATCACCAAAATAAACCAATGTCACATTATCTTTACCAAGGTACTGATTCGAAAATGCCAAACCTGAACCAATGGAAACCTGCGCACCAACAATACCATGTCCTCCATAAAAGTTCTTTTCTTTAGAGAACATATGCATCGAGCCACCTTTCCCTTTGGAAAAGCCACCTTGACGTCCCGTTAATTCTGCCATGACACCACGCGGACTCATCCCAACGGCTAACATATGACCATGATCACGGTAAGACGTAATAACCTGATCACCTTCTTTGGCTGCTTTCAATGTTCCTATAACAACGGCTTCCTGACCAATATAAAGGTGACAAAATCCCCCAATAAGCCCCATACCATAAAGTTGTCCTGCTTTTTCTTCAAAACGGCGAATTAAAAGCATTTCACGATAAGCATCAATTTCTTCTTCTTTTGTAAAGTCTGCTATTGGTGCTTTCTTTGTGGTGCTTGATAATGCAGTGCGCGCCACCGACGCAGAATTTTTTTTAAGTCGTTCTGCCATATTAAACTCCCTTTTATGATTATTTAGGAATAACCTTTACGAACAAAAGTTACAAGCCTTATCAATCGGCTTAAACAATATCATTGCTGATTGTTGTTTAAATTAAGCGATTTTTCATTTACCTTTGGTATCATTTCAAGGTATTAAGATTGTCAGTTCATTTGGCTTAGAAAAGTTCAAATTCTTTCGGACATACTCATCCAACATATCTTTTTCTATATGCCCGTTGCGTAAAAGAGAAATACGCTTTTCCATGAATATCCGCTCAGCTTCTATTTTATGAAGCTCCTGTTCTAATTCGCTAATATGCTGATTAACTTCACTGCGTGAATACAATCCATACTCACCATGATAAATGTGATAACTGAAATAGCTTAAGACTCCCACCGTCATAAGAGGTAGTACAAAGCGTACTTTGATTGATCGACGTTTCTGCTTTGTCCACATAAAATAGCACAGTCTTTACAGCACAAATTTTTTAATATTCTGCCCAACTATGCACGATTTTGATTAACACCTCATTACCAAATCTACACATGCAAACAATTTGTTACCACCAAAGTCCCCCCCTTAAATACAATTAAAGTAAGCTGAATGCCCCACTTTTTATATTATAAATATTGGATATCCTCTAAGTTGTGATTTTACACCCATCTTTGTCCTTAAAATTTCCTGTTAAAATGACTATAAAATCAATCAATACCCAAGGTGTAATTATCAAAAAAATTCCTATAAGCCCTACCGGCATAAATATTACACTTATTATAAATATTACACTTATTATATTTATAATAAGCATTGCAATGCCCGTTCCAACTTTACCAACCATAAAACGATGAAGTCCTAGTCCACCTAGAAAAAAACAAACGACCGCTAACGTCACTTTTGATTGCTGTGACTGACCTTCAGTCAAGATAGGGAAAATAGATTTAATGGTATCCCCTTCACACACAAAATCAACGACGTCACCAACTTTCGGCGGCGTTTTTCCTGACCAATCCCAATTCGCAAACTGATAGCGCTTACCATCAGCCCCTGAAATGAAATAATCTCCTTGATCATGACCAATAATCTTACCTTTCATCTTCACCACCTATAAAATTGTTATTCATAAAGAAGCTTTTCTTCTAATATGATAATATGTTGAATAAACCTCACTGCATGAATACAATCTGTCTTCACCGTGATATATGACAATTTAAAAAGCTAAAAATCCCCCAACAACTTAAAATTCCCGCAATTATAAGTGGTAATATAAAGCACGCTGTTCGATTTGCACTTTTTCTTTTCTCATATGAAATAGTACAGTCTTTTTCAATAGTTTTATTTAAATATTCATAATTTTCTTTAATATTTCACATTTAAAGACATAGACTAAAATAATTTACATTATTAAATTAATATATTTACAACATTAAAAGTAAAGAAAATTCTTAGCTCTTTACATTTTATATTATTCTAAAATTTCTACCAATTTATAATTTTATCCCCATTTTCATCCCTAAAATATCCGGATAAAATAACTATAAAATCAATGAATGACCAAGGCCCTGTTACTAAAAGTATCCCTACCCCAAAAGTAAATGGTATACTTAGTAGGCTTATAAGAAGCATTGCAATGCCTGTTCCGACTTTACCAGCCATAAAGCGATGAATTCCCAACCATCCAAAAAACCAACAAACAAGTGCTATCGCCAATCTTGATTTTTCTGACTGAGTTTTACTCAAAAGAGGGAGAACAGATTTAACAACATTATCTTCATATACAAAATCAACGGTATCCCCTACCTTTGGTGGTTTTTTTCCTAACCAATCCCAACTCGCAAATTGATAGCGCTTACCATCAGCCCCAGAAACAAAATAATCTCCTTGATCCTGACCAATAATCCTACCTTTCATCCTTGCCCACCTATAAAGCTGCTCCTTATGTGTTATTCATAAAGAGATTATTTCTAATTTGATGATATATCGATTAACCTCACAGCGTAAATAAAATTTGTAGCAGCCATGATAAACGTGAAATTAAAATAGTTCTGATCCCCCCCAATAATCTAATGTTTCTGCTGCTATAAGCAGCAATACAAAAAACACCTTAGTGGATTTACGTCGTTGTTTTACCCACATAAAACAGCACAGTCTTTTCCAATGCTTTTATTCAACTATACATATATTCAACTGTGCATATTTCTCTTAATATCTCGCATTAAAGAAATAGAGTACAATAACCTTGCATTATGCAACTCAATATATTGATCGAAATAAAAAGTAAACTTAATTATTTTCTTTTTATTGTAAATTTTTACAAATCTGTAATTTGATTCCCATCTTTATCGGTAAATCTTCCACCAACAATGACTATAAAATCAACAATTGCCCAAATACCGGTAATTATCAATCCAAACAATGATAAAGATAGAACCAGCATTAAAGCACCAGTCCGAACTTTACCAACCATAAAGCGATGGACACCAAAGATACCTGCACACCAACAAAGGAGTGCGAACATTATCTTTGAATTCTCTGTACCTGGTCTCAACAATGGAAAAACAGAACTGACAACACCCCCTTCACAGACAAAATCAACAGCATTACCAATCCTTGGTGGATTCTTTCCCAACCAATCCCAAGTCGCAAACTGATAACGTTTACCATCATCACCCGAAACAAGATAAGTCCCTTGATCTTGACTAATAATTACGCCTCTCATATTAATCCCTATAAATTTGAACACTTAAAAATTATTGCGTATATGCCTTTAATAAAAATCTCAATTTTATAATCTAAATGATCTTATACTTTCATATTTTGTGCTCACAACAATCAACGATATACATCACCAGCATAACGTGCTTGGGATCCTAGCATTTCTTCAATACGAATAAGTTGATTGTATTTTGCTAATCTATCCGAACGAGCAAGAGAACCTGTTTTAATTTGTCCACAATTTGTTGCAACAGCAAGATCTGCAATGAAAGAATCCTCTGTTTCGCCTGAACGATGAGATATAATGGCACGATAACCTGCTTTATGTGCTACTTCTACAGCATCAAGTGTTTCACTCAATGTACCAATTTGATTAACTTTTATGAGAATAGAATTGGCTACCCCCATTTTGATACCATCACGCAAACGCGCTGAATTCGTTACAAACAAATCATCACCAACAAGCTGACATTTTTCTCCAATTGTGTCAGTGAGAAGCTTCCAACCTTCCCAATCATCCTCTGCCATTCCATCTTCAATTGTAATAATAGGATAATTTTTCACAAGCTGCGCTAAATAATCTACCTGCTCTTGGATGTCACGGCATTTCCCCTCACCTTTATAAAAATACGAACCATTTTTATAAAATTCGGTTGAAGCACAGTCTAAACCAATGGCAATTTGTTCACTTGGTTTGTAGCCACATGTTATGATAGATTCCATAATAAAATCAATGGCTTGATCAGCACTTTTAAATTGAGGAGCAAAACCACCTTCATCACCAACATTGGTATTATAACCTGCATCTTTTAAACGCTTTTTCAATGCATGGAAAATCTCAGCGCCATAACGGATGGCTTCTCTTACAGTAGGGGCTCCTATAGGAATAATCATAAACTCTTGAAAATCAATCAAATTATCAGCATGAACGCCACCATTAATAATATTCATCATAGGAGTTGGAAGAATATGCGCTTGTGTACCACCAATATAACGATACAACGGTAAATTTAATGAATCCGCAGCTGCTTTTGCAACAGCTAATGAAACACCAAGAATCGCATTAGCTCCAAGACGGGCTTTGTTTGGCGTTCCATCCAAAGAAATCATTGCTTGATCAATAGCAATTTGATTTGTTGCATCCCGCCCACCAAGTTCTTCAAGAATTTCCCCATTAACTGCAGCAACCGCTTTTTCAACACCTTTCCCTTGATAGCGCAAACCACCATCACGAAGCTCTATAGCCTCGTGTGCTCCTGTTGAAGCTCCCGAAGGAACCAGAGCGCGACCAAAAGCTCCATTCTCCAAATGAACATCAACTTCTACCGTTGGATTACCACGGCTATCAAGAACTTCACGCCCAATGATATCGACAATTATAGTCATATGTGCTTCCTTATCCAATAAAAGTCTCGATTCATTTCTAATGTCCTATTAATGAAATGTTTTTTCTCTTCTCAATTTAACTTCTTTGACAGATAATCAAACTCCATTAGTGTCTCAAGCAATCTTTGTAAATTATCAAGTTTAACCATATTGGGTCCATCAGAAGGTGCATTATCTGGATCTTGATGTGTTTCTAAAAAAATACCAGCTACCCCAACAGAAACAGCCGCACGCGCTAAAACTTCAACAAATTGACGCTGTCCACCAGATGAAGCACCCTGCCCCCCAGGTTCTTGAACAGAATGCGTTGCATCAAAAATAACAGGAGCACCAAATGAACGTAAAATAGGCAACGAACGCATATCAGAAATAAGCCGGTTATAGCCAAATGACGTGCCTCGCTCACAAAGCATAACATTCGGATTACCACTGTAAACAACCTTTTTTAAAACATTTTCCATGTCCCAAGGCGCTAAAAACTGACCTTTTTTAATGTTAATAACACATTCTGTTTTGGCGGCTGCTACCAAAAGATCTGTTTGACGACATAAAAAAGCCGGTATTTGTAAAATATCAACCGTAGAAGAAACAATTGTACATTGCTCTTCTGTATGCACATCAGTTAGTACAGGGCATTTAAACTCCTTTTTTAAATCAGAGAAAACAGCCATTGCTTTTTCAAGACCAATACCACGTGCCGCACCCAAAGAAGTTCGGTTAGCTTTATCGTAACTCGATTTATAAACAAACCCGATACCAAGCTGATCGGTAATTGTTTTAATACGACCAGCCATTTCAAAAGCATGATCGCGACTTTCCATCTGACACGGCCCTGCGATTAATGAAAGAGGCATTTCATTTGAAAAAATAATATTCCCAACTTTCACACGGGCATTTGGTTTAGTCATTTTATCCCTCAAAAGCAAAGTAACCCAATTTATGCATTAAACTAATCGACTTTGTTCTACAGCGGCTTCAATAAAAGAAGAAAAAAGCGGGTGAGGATCAAAAGGACGAGATTTTAATTCTGGATGATATTGAACACCAATAAACCATGGATGATCTGCATATTCTATCGTTTCTGGTAAAATACCATCAGGAGACATCCCAGAAAAAATCAAACCACACTGTTCTAACTTATCCTTATAATCAATATTGACCTCATAACGATGACGATGTCGTTCAACAATCTTGGTCATTCCATAAATTTGAGCAATATGACTCTCTTCTTTTAATTCAGCAGCAAAAGCACCAAGACGCATTGATCCGCCGAGATCACCATTTCTTGTACGTTTTTCAAGAACGTCTCCTTTAAGCCATTCTGTCATTAAACCTACAATTGGATTTTCTGTTTCGCAAAACTCGCTTGATGAAGCATTCTTAATCTGTGCAATATTGCGCGCAGCCTCTATACAAGCTAATTGCATCCCAAAACAAATCCCTAAAAATGGAACTTTACGCTCTCGTGCAAATTGAATTGCTCGAATCTTTCCTTCTGCCCCTCGTGCCCCAAAAGCACCTGGAACCAAAATTCCATGGGCTTTTTGTAAAGCTGAAACAGAATCTTCTTTTTCAAAAAGTTCCGAATCAATCCACTCAATATTAACTTTCACTTTATTCGCTAAACCACCATGCGCAATCGCTTCAATAAGAGATTTATAAGCATCCTTTAAGCCCGTATATTTTCCCACAACAGCAATCGTAACTTCTCCTTCAGGATGGTGGATACGATGCGTAATATCTTCCCACCGATCCATCTGAGGGGCAGGTGCCGAATCGATTCCAAAAGCGCAAAGAACTTCAGAGTCCAAACCCTCCTTATGATATGCCATAGGAACATCATAAATTGTTGGCATATCTAATGCCTGAATGACTGCATTGGAGCGAACATTGCAAAAAAGTGATAATTTGCACCGTTCTGTTTCTGGAATAGATCGATCTGCACGTACAAGCAAAATATCAGGAGAAATACCAATTGCTTGCAATTCTTTGACAGAATGTTGTGTTGGTTTCGTTTTTAATTCACCTGCCGAAGGAATATAAGGCATTAATGTGAGATGGACATAAACGACATTTTTTCTCGGTAGCTCATTGCGAAGCTGACGAATCGCTTCTAGAAAAGGCATTGCTTCAATATCACCAACCGTTCCACCTATCTCACACAAAACAAAATCAAATTCCTCATTTCCCATCGTAATGAATCTCTTAATTTCATCCGTAACATGAGGAATAACTTGGACTGTTGCCCCCAAATAATCACCACGCCGCTCTCTTTCAATGATATTGCGATAAATACGCCCTGTTGTAATATTATCTTGGCTATTTGCAGAACGCCCAGTAAAACGCTCATAATGACCAAGATCAAGATCCGTTTCTGCACCATCATCAGTCACAAACACTTCACCATGTTGATAAGGTGACATCGTACCTGGATCAACATTTAAATAAGGATCAAGCTTGCGAAGACGTACGCGATAGCCACGAGCCTGTAATAACGCTGCTAACGCCGCCGCTGCGATGCCTTTTCCAAGGGAAGAAACCACACCACCAGTAATAAAAACATAACGTGCCATGGGCTTATGGTGATAAGCAATTTATAATGATTTTTCCAGCAAAAAATGCAAAAAGAAACAATTTTTCTTCTAAAATAAAAAAGGTGAAAAAATCACCTTTTTAAAAAGTCTATATTTTCTTAAAAAACTATTTTGTACTGTTATCCGGAACTGTATTTTCAAGAACCTGTGGAACTGGACTTTCTGCTTCAGGTTTTGTGGACTGTTTCTGTTCCTGCGGAGAATTCGAAGTGCCTCCTAGCTGTTCAAGAATAGAAGGGGAAGACTCACCATTTGATAATGGGCCATCTGATGATGGGACTGATTCTGAACCTTTATTGGTAGAATTCTTCTCTGAATTAACCGGTATACGCTTTAAAATATCAGAACTAGAATTTGATATATTACTCACCACAGTAAGTCCAATAGACACAACAAAAAAACAACAGGCTAAAATAGCAGTCAAACGTGTTAAAGGGTTTCGAGATCCACGCGTTTTCATCAACCCTGAGCTATTACTCACACCTAGCCCACCACCTTCTGAAGGTTGGATTAATATAACACCAACCAAAGTAATCACAATCAACAAATGAATAACTATAAGTACTGTTTGCATAAACCCTGCTCTTCAAATAACTTTTTAATAGCTATTTACACATAAATAGCACACAA
This sequence comes from Bartonella sp. AS69XJJH, assembly GCF_042195585.1. NCBI lineage: Bacteria > Pseudomonadati > Pseudomonadota > Alphaproteobacteria > Hyphomicrobiales > Bartonellaceae > Bartonella > Bartonella sp. AS69XJJH. Next base: position 38,567 of record NZ_JBHIOO010000002.1, read on the forward strand.
TCCAAGGGGAAACTCAAATTTCTCTGCTATAGTTTACGGCAAACAGCACAAATAGTTAAAAAATCAACCGCTTTTAAGCTTGCTCCACCTATCAAAACACCATTAACATGAGGAATGCTTAAAAGCTCAAATGCATTGGAGGGCTTTACAGATCCACCATAAAGCAAACGTATCTTATTGCCTTCATCACCAAAACGAGAGCGCACCTTATCACGCATGAAATGATGTATTTTTGCAATATCTTCTAGAGTTGCTGTATTGCCGGTTCCTATCGCCCAAATAGGTTCATAAGCGATAATGGTATTCTCTGCTGTTGCATCATCTGGTAAAGATTCTTCAAGCTGCTGCGTGAGAATATCCAGCACTTTGTTATTATTACGCTCCTCTAATGTTTCACCAATACACACAAGAGCCACAAGACCTGCTCGCCACGCAGCTTGCACTTTGGCGCAAACAATCGCATCGTTTTCCTGATATACTGTACGACGTTCTGAATGGCCAATAATGACATGACTTGCCCCTGCGTCTCTAAGCATAAAAGCTGAAATATCTCCAGTATAGGGACCGTGATCATCAAAATGACAATTTTGTCCTCCTAAAAGGATATTTTCACTATCCAGCATATCAGAAGCACGTGATAAAAGTGTTGCTGGGATACAAATAAGTGCCTCAAAAAGATGACTGAGATCAGAGTTAACGCCTGTAGCAATAGCACGCAACTCTCCAAGCGATTCACTCGTTCCATTCATTTTCCAATTTCCAGCAAGAAAAGGCCGAGTATTTGGAGACATATTTCTACCTCAAGAACTTTTATAATACTTTGTTTATCTGTACTACCAAATTATAAAACGAAAGCAAGTCTTTAAAAGCTTGCATCTTTCGTCTCTTTATTGCAAATTCCACTACAGCTTTGATAATAATTTATGTTAAAAATGGGATTGAACAATGCTTGACGTCATAAGAAATGCTACAAATTCTTGGATTTTCAGAATTTTCCTTGCTATTTTAGTCCTATGCTTCATTCTTCTATGGGGGATACCACACTTACACAAAAAAAGCGAAAGAGATCTTATTACGTCTGGAAAGTCCACAGTAACTGTTGATGATTATCGTCTTGCACTTGCCGATCAAAGCGCACGTTTAGCATATGCTGCTCATCTTGGACGAATGTTTACAGCAAATGAAATGCAGCAATACCGAATTCCTGCTTTTGTGTTTAATCAATTACAACAAAATATATTGCTTGATGAACAAGCACGTAAAATGAAAATAAGTCTTTCAAAAGATACAATAGCTCATACGATTGGTTCTGATAAGATGTTCCAAGTAAATGGCACTTTTGATAAAAATTTGTTTTACAACTATCTTCAGCAGTTACGTATTAGTGAAAGTGCTTTTCTTAATTACTACACCAAACAAGAAAAGCGTAACCAACTTATTTCAGCTTTACTTTCTGATATGAAAGCACCAAATCTCTTTTATAAAGCACTTGCTCTTTATCAAGGAGAAATGCGTGTTGCTGATTATCTCGTTATTGATCTAAAAGAAAAGGAATCAATTGCTGATCCTGATCACGAAACACTACAAAAATGGTTTAAAACACATCAAAGTCAATTTCGTGCTCCAGAATACCGCACTGTTTCTTTACTATCTATGGAACTTAGTGATTTTGTAAAACCTAAAAATATCTCAACAGATGAGGCGAAAGCCTATTATACACAAAATGCTTCACGTTTTGTAACGCCTGAAAAGCGTACATTCGAAGAACTGCGCTTCCCCTCACGCGAAGAAGCCGATAATGCAGCAAAAAAAATAGCTGATGGATTAAGTTTTGATGAACTGGTAAAAGCTGAAAAAAAGACTCTTAATGACATAAAAAAAGGACCTATCGCAGAAAATGAACTTCCTAATCATCTAGCATCTGAAATTTTTCAACTTCAGCAAGGCCAAGTCAGTCCTGTGATAAATGACTTACAGGGACCTGTTATCATTCGCGTCACGCATATTGAACCATCAAGCTCTCTTCCTTTTGAAAGTGTAGAAGAAAATATTCGTCAAACACTTGCCAAAAATCGTGCTACTGATGATATCCGTAACAATTATGTAGCCATTGAAAATGCTCGTTTTGAGGGTGCTTCTCTCAAAGAGCTAGCTGACAAATATAAGTTATCTTTGCGCACAATTACCATCGATAAAACGGGAAAAACGCTTGAAGGTGCAATACTCACAGATTTACCTCAAAAAGATATTTTACTGAATGCCATCTATCAATCAAACGAAGGAGTTGATCTTGATCCTCTCTCTTTTCAAAATGGTGGATATCTCTGGTATAAGGTCGATAAAATTATTCCTGCCCGCGATAAGACACTTGAAGAGGCTAAGCTAGATGTTCTTTCTCAATGGAAACGTGAGGAAATCCAACGCCTTCTTGATGAAAAAGCCCAAAATGCTCTCAAACAGCTCACGGAAGGAAAAAGTCTTGTTGCTCTTGCTCATACCCTTGGTGTTACAAAACAAACAACACCAGCCCTCCGGCGTCAAGACTCATCTGCCCCTCTTGGCGTTGACGGGATTAAAGCATTATTTACTGCTCCCAAAGGTCATTATGGTATCATAAAAGGTCCGGTTGCAACAAACCGTATCATTTATCAAATAAAGACTGTAACCATGCCTAAAGATATCACGTCTCATACTCTTTCAACTGAGGTCCGCGCCAATATAGATATGATGATAAGAGAAGATCTCAAGCTAGAAATGCTACAAGTTGCCAATAAAGAACATCCTTTGGAAATTAATAGCACAAATTATAATCAGATCTTTAACGCTCTCCAATAAAAAGATTGTGCATAATTTAAAAAACTTATTGATAAAGTTTCCATCAGCTCTTCGTCTTATAGTTGAAGAGGTAAGATAGATCTCTTGTCTGCCTATCTTAGGATCAGCATTTGTATAATGATTAATTCTCTCGCAAATCAGTACATGTATGGATTTGCGAGAAAATAGTCAATGGAATGTAGAGTCGTTTTTGCAATGCATTAAACAATATTATCCATCCAAAGGTTGTAAAGATTGTGGCCCATTAAGCTATAATGTCATCCCTATCGTCATTCATTTATAGCTCATCGTATTACTACTCTCAATATTCATTCATAAGGAGCGTATTGCCTCTTCCTTAAATGATTTCATTTACACAGCCAACTTATAATATACAAAAAACTATTTTTAAAATTCATTATCAAAATGAAAAAATCTTTTTCTATTCAAGACTCTTATTCAATATGAGAAAAAATGAATTATCATTATAAATTAATATATTCATAAATCATAACAGTCATAAATTATGATGTTATAATTTCTCAAAAATGAGAGTTTTTTATAGTCTCATAGACTGCCAAGATAACTTCTCTCATAAAATAGAAATTTTATTTCATTTGCAAATGAGATACAATCAATACATTCAGAATACTTAAAAGTTCTTCATCAAACAAACCAATGTATTGAGATTTATCTCATGTTTTTCTTTCTCTGCATCTCAACCATCTCATACACTGAATAAAATATATTACTGATAAAGAAATGCACCGTATTTTCAAGATCATAAAATTTCTTATTCTTTTGCGTTCACAACAACTAAAACGTCAACATTTTTTATAACAAAAAAATGGTTTTGAATCACAATAGTTCCTTTTATCTTCATATGAGAAAATCAGTCTATATGTTACGCATTCCAACGTGGTAATATTCTTTTACAGTATCTTTGGAAAATTGCCGCCTATTGCTGCCCTTGTTATTAACCAATAGCGATATATCAATGGTAAAGTTGCACTCTCTTGAAAAATTGCAGCCCCCAGCTGTATAGCTTTTTTAAGAGAAGCCGGCACAATGACCAATGGAAGAAAAGCTGGCTTAAGAACTCTAGGTAAAGCACAAGAATACTCGTAAAATTGGGTATAATGATCGCGCGATAATGCTACCATAGCTTCAACAATACGACCCTTTTGTTGATCACTGAGACGGTGAGATTCCAAATCCTCCCTATTCACTCCTACAGCCTTTAATATATCAGTAGGTAAATAATACTGATATCGTGATTGCATGAATGATAAAAGACGCAATATACCGCTTAATCCTTGAGAAATCCCTCCATGTTCATAGATATCTGTAAACTCTTGTGCAGTATCAGGATCTAATATCTGACAAGAAAGCTGTAAAATTATGCTTGCTGTCTCACCACAATAATGCTCGAGATCATGAAGTGTTTCTATTGGATTTTGATAAAGATCTAAAATTTGTGCATTACAATAACGTAAAAAAGCTGTCTTAGGTAAATTAAAAAGAGTTATTGCTTTCAATAAATCACTCAAAATCGGATTATTTCCACTCGTTTGCATGTTACCATGAGCAATAGAATCATACCACCAACGTAACCGTATTTCTCCTATGAGTGGATCATGTACACTTTCGCGAATACGAGAAACTTCAGCATTAAATACATAAAGAGCAGCCAATGCTTGGCGCTTTTTTGTAGGCGCAAATAAAACCGATATATAGCGATCACGATCCATGGTACGTAAAATATTAAGACAATAAGGAAGAGAGCCTATCATTCTATGAACCTATTAACGTCCCTTTTTAGCAATTAAATTAATATCCTCTTTTTATTCATATTAAGAAATGAGGGATAAGAAAATACAGTTCAGAAAATAAGATTTTTAAATGTATCTCTTAACTGTATTATGAATTAAAATTTCTTTTCTAGTCACTTTTCCTTTTAGAAAGAAAAAAATTAAATAAATAATTTTTCTGATAAAAATTATCTTATTGGACTAAAGTTTTCATTTGCAGTAAAAAAAGCTAAAAACTAATTGTAACATGCATAGTGAAACTTAGAATAACAAACAACGCAAAGCACTTTTTCACTGAATAGATGACAATGTTATTTTATAAAATGCACTGATCACAAAAACTTCATCAAATCATTGATCTCCTCCCCATCCTAAAGGACAAAGATTTCTACCAACAGCAATTTGTAAAAAATCCAATTTCTCTCGGTGAGTTTCTATTACTATCAACACATTGATTTACAATGATCATTTATTGTTTTATATGTTAAATGAGAATCCCAAATATCGTAGAATGCTTTCATTTCAAACCAATTCCATGTTGAATCAATCAAAACTATTCCCTTGCACGTCACAAGCTGGGCTGGCTTGTAGGTAAAAACTGTATAAGAAAGAATTTAAAATGCCTCTTATGGACTGTCTCAAGTGCCAAGAGTTGATCACTCATGTGATTCATATTAGGAACCACGAGCAAAGCTCTGCTCTAAATACTTGCTGCTGTATTTAAAAACACTTAATGTATTAAGTTATGTATATTCTATACCGCTTATATCACCGCCTTAAACGACGGTACGTTACAGCGCAGAAAAATAATCACACAAGTCTTTCATACTAGAAGAGGGCATTTATTTTATTAAACAATACTCTATTCTACCGCAAATAATAACGCCGCAACAGCGCGATCTTCAGCCAATAAAACATTAAATGTACGCACCGCCGCTCCCGTACTCATTGTATCTGATGAAATATGTTTTTCCCATAAAAGCACCCGTAACTCTTCAGGTAATCGCAATAATTCAATTCCAGTACCTATTAATAAAACTTCGATTTCAGAAGCTTCTTCTAAAATACGAGATATATCCCCTTGAGTGGGAATAGGCCCTGCCATGTCAATGCCATAAATACCTGATGGTACACAAATAATAGAACCTCTATGAGACATATCAGCAAAACGAAACCCACCATTTCCATAAGCATCAATAGGTGCGCGACTTGGGAAATGTGCTTCACGAATTTGAATTGCATCGAACATGAACAAACACCCTTTATTTTCAAATAATCCAATTCTCTTTGCTACTTCTCACCATAAAAATTAAAGTAAGGCTGATACAAACATTGATATGTTAACCATAGCCGCGTATTGAAGTGAAAACTTTTATATAAAACCCTAATCTTCTCATACAACAAATATATGAAAATTTGATAATAAACCGCAATCAAATGCTATACCTGCTTAAATAAATCTATCTTTTAAAAAGTTTTCTCAGCTTATTTACTCACAAATTTCTTTTTATAAAAACAGTGATCTTGTTTTAAAGACAGAAAAAATTGCGTAATATTCTATAAATAAAGCAACTATTTTAATAATCTAAAGAAAACAAAAACTCCATTTTCTGTAGCCACTATAAAAGCCATTTTCCCAATGAAATTGTCTTGATCTTGCCAGCTTTTTATAAAAATGCTTAAAACTGCCACTACACCTTAAGATGCATTTTCCTTTGATATAGCTTTTTTCTCTTCAGAGATACTCATATCTTCTTTCGTTGTCATTTTAGATTTAGACTTTTGTGGTGTTTTTGCTTTAGTATTAAGTTTTGACTTTTTTTCTGCAATCGGCTCACCTTTAACACGCACATCAGCTAATGTTGAGCGAATAACACGAATATTCATACTCTCACCAATTTCAACCTCTAATTCACCACTCTCGTCGTGAACCTTCGTAACCTTGCCGATAATACCACCACCCGTTATAACTGTATCACCACGACGTACTGCATTAAGCATTTCTTGGCGTCTTTTCATTTGGGCACGCTGGGGACGAATGATAAACAAATACATAATTGCAAAAATTAAAATGAATGGGACTGCGCTAGCAAATGAAATTCCACCGGAAACATCGCCTGCAACTTGAGCATAAGCGTTCGTAATAAACATTTTTATCTCCTATAGTTAAACTTCAGGTATTTCCCACTCTATTAAAATAAAATTTCGATTCAGAAAAAAGTCTTAAAGAATTTATCATAAAAAGCAATAACCACATCATCTAATCACGGCTTTACAAAAATACAATAAATCCTTAAGAGACAGAATACCAAAATACAATGAGAAAAATCTTAAAAAATAGATTCACTTTCCCTATTGTATATCCTACAATATAAATCTTTTCACTAACTCAATAAATTATACAAGATAATTTTTCTAATGAAAAAACTTTAATTTATATAGATAATTTATCGTTTTTGATATCGAATGACAGACCTAAATACAGTAAAACGCTCTCATTTTCAAACTCTCCGAATTAATCAAAACGATTTTCTTGCAGGCACACATATGACACACATATGAAATGAGTCTGTAGACAAAAACTTTTTAAAAAAGGCATGAAATATCTTTTTTCATGCTTCTCTCAGATGTAAAAGCAGTTGGAACACTGAAAGCTGACAAATAGTATGATGCTATTGTCTTACACTTTCATAAAAACAAAGATGGTAATATCTAACGCCCCAACGAACTACTCTCCTTAAACCAATGACTTTTTGCTGCAATATTATTGATTTAAGAAAATCAATTGTTTTTCATGAAGTTTCTATAAACTGTAAGACTACTCAAATGTAAAAGTCATCAATAAATTAGTTTTCTAAATATTTAAGGGGATCAACAGGTAATGAATTCTTACGCATCTCAAAATAGACACGTGGCGTTTTAACATTTCCTGAAACACCAGATTTAGCAATCTCATCACCGCGTCTTATCCTTTGTCCCTTGTTAACAACAAGCGTACTGTTACATCCATAAATAGTGATAATATTATTTTCATGTCGAATCATCACAACATTACCAAGCTCTTTTAACCCATCTCCCGCGTAAATAACAACACCATTTTCTGCCGCCTTTACCGAAGACCCTTCAGGCACAGCAATATCTATTCCTCGATTCATTACTGTTCCCTTTTTTTGACCGAACTGGCTTAACAAACGCCCTCGTACTGGCCAACGCATCTTAGAAATTCCTGTGGCTTGCGGAGTCGTCATATTATCTGTATTCGTAACAGTACTTGACAAACTAGTCTCATGATTTAATTGCGTCATCTGTTTAGAAAAATTTTTCTCAGAACTTGATTTGTTCATCTTTGCAGAGGGTTGCGTTGTTACAGGAGCTTTATATATAGGAGAGGACCTCTTGTTTTTTATAGAGGGCATCACTTGAGATTGGGATGCAGATTCTGTTGTTGACACTGTCCAATTGTTATTATTGTGTGCATTTGAGGCCGCTAATGTACGCCTGCTTGGAACAACAAGTACCTGACCGATATAAATGGAATTGCTGTTTATGCCATTTGCTAATTTTAATGCCTCAACACTAACCCCTATTTGTCGTGCAATACTGAGCAGTGTATCTCCACTCTGGACAATATAAGAATTCCGCCGAAAAATAGGAGACTTATCCATTTGTGAACGAGAAAGTGTCCCAAGATTACGTGGAGGGGAGCCCATAACGCGACCATCAGAAGAAGTTATCCTACCTTGATGTGAAAAATTATAGGGAGAATTGTCATCTCCCCACGAATCATCACTTGATTCTACAGGTGGCAATTCAGTGCTTTGTATCATACCACTACCGTATGATAGCATTCGCGGATCTGTAGACATAGTGCTCGATATATTTGATTGAGATGATACCGTACGATGAGAAGACATATTGGAAAAACGCTGTGTACCAGAACTACAACCAGCAACAATAGTTACCACCGCTAAAAAAGTTATTTTCTGAAAATTATGCTGGAAAATATTATCCAAAGCTTTTAGACACATCGTTTTGCTCACTCATCAATAATCAACTCACTCCATTAAAGCTTTTTTAAATTACCGAAGAGTTAAAATGAGATGTTTTATTCATAAATATCTTTACATAAGATCAAAATGAATTTAACGCAGACAATTTGCAGCAATTTCTTAACTTTTAAAAATTAAAGTATCTCCGCAATGCCTTTAATAAAAGGTTGGTAACGCACTTGGAACAGTTCTAAACACTCAAATCGACTACCAATTTTTGTATAGCGCGTCACCGTTTGTACCCCTTCGTCAGGTCCTATCGCCTGAATGAGAATTCCATTTTCAGCTAAAAGTTCTAAAAATTCCTTGGGTTCATCAAAACGTGATGGCCAAATAAGAATACGATCAAATGATCCTAAGCCTGTCACACTATGACTTCCATCAATCTGCCGTATAACAATATTTTCAATGCCTAAAGTTTGAAATTTTTGGCGTGCCAAATCAACCAGCGTTTTATAACGATCAATCGTTGTCACACGGTCACTCAGACATGCCATAAGAGCAGTACAAAAACCAGATCCTGTACCAATTTCTAAGACGCGATGCCTTTTTTTCAACGATAATGCCGAAAGAATTAAGAGTTGTTCTTCCAAACGTTCCATATATTCACCACACTCAAGGGGAATAACTTTATTATCATAAGCACTATTAAACCAAGGAGCAGCAACAAACTGTTGACGCGGAATTTTCTCTAATGCCGAAAAAAATCGCACGTCATCAATGCCTTTGCTACGCATTTTCAGTACAAGAGCGGCTAACTCCTCACGAAATTGTAAAATACCCTTTTGCCCCATAGTATCATTCAATCTCCAATGGAGGTGCACTTTTATCATACTGACAAACTGCTTCTTTTAAAATGGCAAAAACTTGCGTTTGCATATCATCACCTCTTGGCAATAAACGCATATTGTCTCTCCTTTCGTAAAATTAAGCAGTAATACAACGCATGCCTCCCATATAAGGTTGTAAAACATCTGGAACAACAATTGATCCATCAGCCTGCTGATAATTTTCAAGCACGGCAATAAGACAACGTCCAACAGCTGTACCAGAACCATTAAGGCTATGAACAAAATGTAATTTTTTATCGCTTTCTTTACGATAGCGCGCATTCATACGACGACCTTGGAAATCTCCACAAACTGAACAGCTAGAAATTTCACGATAACATTCTTGACCAGGAAGCCAAACCTCGATGTCATAGGTTTTACGCGCTGCAAACCCCATATCACCCGTAGAAAGAACCACTGTGCGAAAAGGCAAACAAAGCCGTTTTAATATATCTTCTGCACATTCCGTCATACGTTCTAATTCAATTAAAGACTGCTCTTCACTGGTAATCGAGACCATTTCAACTTTCCAAAATTGATGCTGACGCAACATACCACGCGTATCACGACCGGCTGCTCCCGCCTCTGAACGAAAACAGGGAGATAAGGCAGAAAATCGCAGTGGTAAATCTGATATTTCAAGAATTTCATCGTTGACCAAATTGGTTAATGGCACTTCTGCTGTAGAAATAAGCCATCGACCATCTGTTGTACGAAAAAGGTCTTCAGCAAATTTCGGCAATTGTGCTGCCCCGTAAACAATCTCATCACGAACAAGAAGAGGTATTGAGACTTCTGTATAACCATGCTCATTCACATGTACATCAAGCATAAATTGGCCTAATGCTCGTTCTAGCCGTGCTAACGCCCCTGAAAGTACTGTAAAACGTGTTCCAGACAAACGACTCGCTCGTTCAAAATTCATCTGCTTGAGATCTTGACCAAGATCAAAATGTTCCTTTGGTGTAAAATTAAATGTTGGAGGTGTACCAAAATGTCGAATGACGACATTATCACTTTCATCTTTACCTTCTGGAACATCATCTAATGGAATATTTGGCAGTGCTGAAAGAATTTTCTCAAGATTCTCCGTCAGCTGTTTTTCTTCCGCTGTTGCAGAGGAAAGAAAGGCTTTAATCTCTTCAACTTCAGCTCTAAAGCGTTCAGCCATTTGCTGATCAGATACCGCTAAAGCCTGTCCTATTTCCTTTGAAACAGCATTGCGACGTTCCTGGGCCAACTGCACCTTAGCAATATGCGACCGACGTGCAAGATCAAGTTGTATTAACCTTTCAGCTTGTGGCTCAAGACCTCTACTTACGAGTGCTTTATCTAATTTCTCAGGATTGTCACGAATCCACTTAATATCAAGCATAAAAATTCCTCATTTATATTTTTTTATTTATGTATATTGTTTTTATTTATTTCTTATCGCATAAGCTTATACACTTTTCTTAAGCGGATTTTCTTCTCTTTTCTATACTGTAAGCAATTAAAATTGAAATCTCGTAAAGTGCTATCGTTGGTAAAGCCACGGCAAACATCGTAAAAAAATCCGACGGCGTTATGATTGCCGCAATAATAAAAGAGAGCAAAATAGCCCATTTTCGTTTAGACACCAAATCATGAGACGTTAAAAATCTAACTTTTGTTAAAAGACTGATTATAAGAGGTAATTGAAAAATCAAACCAAAAATTAGGATAAACGATGTCATAAAGCCCAAATAATCAGAAATACGCACTATAAACTCTATTTTTAAATGAACATCTGGAAGAAATTGTTGAGAAAGGCTAAACCATAGTATTATTGGCGCTAATAGACCATAAACAAACGCTCCCCCAATACAAAATAAAATAGGCCCTCCGATGAGAAATGGTAAAAAAGCCATACGCTCATTTTTATAAAGCCCTGGTGCAATAAAACTATAAAACTGAAAAGCCGTATAGGGAAAAGATAAAATAATTCCCCCAAAAGCAGAAAGCTTCATCTTCGTTAAAAAAGTTTCCCATACTTGCGTTGATTGCAAACGAATACCCTCAGGATTACCCCCTGCTATTTTCATTGCCCACTGATATGGCCATAGTAAAAAATTTAAGATATAATCTTTAACAAGAAAACACATCATAAAAGCGATCATAAATGCAACCAAGGCAGCAATAATTCGCTGACGAAGTTCAATTAAATGTTCTAAAAATGGTACCGTATGGGCATCAACTTCATCTTTCTTAACATTCATGGCACATCTTCTCTATCTTTAGAAGGAATTTATACTGTCGTATCTTTATTGGTTACGTTTTGATCGCATTCCAAAATTTCTTTACCTTTTTCTGATTTATGGTGTGTTGCCTTAATATCTAAATTATCGTGGATATTTTCTAATGTATTTTGAATGGGATCAAAAGTCTCTGTCACCTTCTTGCTTGAATCGCTAATATTCGAACATGTTTTTTGCAAATCATCGAGCTCAATTTGTCTTATTGCATCATCAAATTGATGACGAAGTTCATTTGCCATTAAACACATATGAGCTCTTACCTTTGCTATTGTCTTTAATATTTTAGGTAAATCTTTCGGTCCAACAACAATGATGAGAACAAGTAAGATTACGACAAACTCTGGTCCATCAATCCCAAACATCTCTTAATTCAACTTTCTCATCAAAAAATAATGCACAATGATGATTGCGTTTTTTGTTACTGTTTTTTCGCAACAGATGTTTTTCTTTTTTTAGAAGCAGAAGAAGCCTTTCTGCGCGCTGTTGCATGTTTTACTGATAACGGCTGAGATTGTTGAGATTCTACATCAATTATTCGAGAAGTAGTCGCCATTTCAACTTTGTCCTTAATGCTGTCATCTTCTTCCTTCATATTTTTTTTGAAGGCTTTAATCCCCTTAGCAACATCGCCCATTAATTCAGAAATTTTACCGCGCCCAAAAAGCACAAAAATAAGCAATAAAATTATAATTAAATGCGTTGGTGAAAAAATATTACCCATTACTCTCTCTAACTTTATGCTTTTAAATTTGATTTCATTTATTCATTGCTTCCTCTGAAGAATGTATCAAATATAATATCTTAATTATATATTTTCTTCTTAACTTAAAAGCAATCACACGCTTTTTTATTGCAAAAAAACTTTTTATCCTTTTACCCCTTTTTAGCGTATTATAACATCAACCATTCAAAAATGATAAACCGCTTCATACAAAATTCAAAAGGCTCAAAAACTTTTCTAAAGTAACTTCATCTGATCTCTTAGGTTACTCATCTTCCTAGAAACACTATAGCTCATGTCTTTCCTTTTAAACAATGTTGTACATATCATTATAAACATTTCCTCAAAATTACCCGTTGCTGATAAAGATCATACCATACTGTAAAAAATTTTTATGGTTTCAATTAAAAAAATTCAGAAAGAAAAATCTCTACAAAACTTTCTTAACACATCATCAGTCTCTTCAAAAACTATCATCTTACGTACAACATTTATTCTTTGCGTTGGTAGGAATTTTATCATCCATTATTCCATATACAATAAGAAATATGAGCCATCATCGCATTCAATTAAATATCTGGCGTGTAAAAAAATGGGACCAGCTTGCGCCTTTATCCAGATACCTCCATATAACCAGCTCTCTGAGCCGCTACATGCCCTAACTATTACAAGTCTCTGGATTCTGGGCATGCTTTCTCATAATATCATGTGCTTAACTTATCTCAGTATTGAAAACAGAATGGGCATTAATGAAAAATTACATCCAATAAAAAGCATGGGTATCGAAGCATAATCCATGTAAAAAGAATTTCTTATCCTTGTCTTTTTATAAGATTATCTCATAAAGCCGCTCGATAATACAGTGTTAGAGATAGATAAACCTATGTACTTTAATTAAAAATCCCTCATTTTATTGAGATCGCTTGCAGAGCACATATCACTTTTCAAAAGTTTTATTTTAGCATCATACACAATAACCAAGCCATTTAGCGTGTATATTGTAAAGCTTTGGCTCTGCTTAAACCAATGAGATTCATTCACACTTTTACAAAAATCTATCACTATAATACCAGTACTTTATTGCCCTATCCATAATTTTACGCTCGTTAAAAAACTGATAAATGTAACAATGTTTTTATCAAGCATTTGAAATTCTTTAATCTTTAAACAAGCAAATTTATGAATGAATTTGAAAGATACCCTTCAATTTTTAACAAACTTCACTAATATTCTCGTTAATTGCTTGTCTTTTATCGTTTTCCTGAAAGAATCCGCGATCATAAGAAACTTCTCTTACAACATAACTATCTCTATTGAAATGTTTTCCCTCTTCCTATCTATTTTTCATATAAAAAAATCAAAAATCTTAACGATTAATCTCATAATATAAAAATAGCCCAGTGAATAAATGCTCCTATGCCATTAATATTTTTTCTGTAGTGTATAATTTGGGAGTGAAGGTATTATTTGATTTCTACAAGAGTATTTTTATGGATATCAATTCTAATATTCTATGCTAATAATCCGGTACAGTTATACATATGATAGAGTTTACTCCATGAATTATCGGCATATTTATCATGCTGGCAATTTTGCTGATGTTTTTAAACACATTATTGTCACTCGCATTGTAGAATATCTCAAACGCAAAGAAAAAGCTTTTCGCGTTATAGATACGCATGCTGGAATCGGTATTTATGACCTTTCTTCTCTAGAAGCATATAAAACAGGAGAGTGGCGCGAAGGTGTCCAACGGTTTTTTTCAACTCCTATTCCAGAAGATTTAAGAACTCTCCTTTGTCCATGGTGTGATATCATTGATGCCCTCAATAAAGGGGAAAAAGAAATTGTATTTTATCCTGGATCTCCTGTTCTTATTCGTCAATTATTACGGAAACAAGATCGCCTCACCGCAATAGAATTGCACAATGAAGATTATCATATTTTAGCAAAAAACTTTGCAGGAGATTATCAAACAAAAGTTCTGCATTTAGATGGCTGGCTTTCCTTAAATGCTCATGTACCACCAAAAGAAAAACGTGGGTTTATCCTTGTTGACCCTCCCTTTGAAAAAGCTGGAGAGTTTTCCCGCCTTATTGAGGGATTAACGAAATCCTATCGTCGCTTTTCTGGAGGGATCTACGCTTTATGGTATCCTGTTAAATATGACAAAGAAATTGAAAGTTTTCTTCACGCGCTTTATCAAACCGGAATTCCTAAGATTCTACAGCTTGAAATGCGTATCCGAAAAAGTTCAAATCCACCGACAATGAATGGAAGTGGTATGATTATTATTAACCCTCCCTACCTTTTGGAAGAAGAAATGAAAAAACTCAGCCCCTTTCTTATCAACCGTCTGGGACAAGATGAAAATGCCCAAATAACGCATAAGTGGCTTCAAAAAGAACATCTATTATGTTAGGTTTTTCTCTATATTTTCCTAAATCAAATATCATGTTGTAAGATACAAAGGCATTAAATGATAAAGTTCTTTGATTTTTGGGATAATATCAACATATTATAATGATAAGATGATAACGATCAGCGTGAATTAATTTCTTCCCTTTTAGAAAGTCTATCCTCTTAATCATCATGGATTTCCTATTCCAATCATTTTAATGGATAAATTAGGCACATTCATAAAGCTGTCTTAGAATAACAACTCTCATATTTTTTATGAAAGATCGGCTCTCTAAAATCATACTCTTATGCTATAAGATTATATTTATAAAAAAATTATAAAGACATAAATAATCATTATTTAATAAAAAAGAATATTTCATATATTAAACAAACAACATATTCTTAATAAACGGAATGGTCCTGAGAAATAATACAAATTGTCCGCAAAATGAAGGGGAAAAGCTTTCTTTTCTCTCTAATATTACATGGCATAATGCCAATCAAAGCAATGAGAAAAATCAATTCCAAGGTGTCAAAGTCATACAAGAGTTTGTTAGACACCTTCCGCATAAGCCAGGGGTTTACCGGATGATTGGTGAAAATGGTGATATTCTCTATGTTGGCAAAGCCCGTAATCTCAAAAAACGTGTTTCAAACTATACACGTGAACAAGGACACAATAATCGTATTACCCGCATGATTCGTGCAACATATCATATGGAATTTATCGTTACCCATACAGAAACAGAAGCACTCCTTTTAGAAGCCAATCTCATCAAAAGATTGCATCCACATTTTAATGTATTACTACGTGATGATAAAAGTTTCCCTTATATTATGATTACAGATGATCATCGAGTGCCTGCACTTTACAAACATCGTGGTGCGCGAACACGAAAGGCTCACTATTTTGGTCCTTTTGCTTCTGCTGGTGCAGTGACACAAACAGTTCATGTTTTACAACGCGCCTTTTTATTACGAACCTGTACTGATTCAGTTTTTGAAAATCGTACACGCCCCTGTTTGCTTTATCAAATTAAGCGATGTTCTGCACCTTGTACCCATGAAATTAGTGACAGTGATTATAAAGAACTGGTGAATGGAGCAAAAGCGTTCCTTTCGGGAAAAGATCAATCTATTAAAAGCGATATGGTTCAAGCTATGCATAAAGCCGCAGAAAATCTTGATTTTGAACAAGCAGCTTCCTATCGTGACCGCTTATCAGCCCTTTCTCATATACAAAGCCATCAAGGTATTAATCCTCAAACGATAAAAGAAGCGGATGTATTTGCAATTGCGCAAAAAGAAGGAATAACCTGTATTCAAGTGTTCTTTTTTCGCATGGGGCAAAATTGGGGAAATCGTGCCTATTTTCCTAAAGCAGATTCCTCTTTTTCCCGCACTGAAATTTTAGCGAGTTTTCTTGCCCAATTTTATGATGATAAACCACTTCCCAAAAGCATCCTTTTATCTGAAGAAATTGAAGAAAAGACACTTCTTATAGAAGCGTTGAGTCTCAAAGCAAATCACAAAGTGTCCCTCTCTTTACCCAAACAAGGTGAACGGAAAACTCTTGTTAATCATGCCTATCTCAATGCTCATGAAGCGCTTGAACATAAGCTTTCTGAAACAGCCACCTATACAAAATTGCTTCAAGGTCTTGCTAAAACATTCACACTACCTTTTCCTCCACGCCGGATAGAAGTCTATGACAATTCTCATATCATGGGAACAAATGCTGTAGGAGCTATGATTGTTGCTGGTCAAATGGGATTTGTTAAAAATCAATATCGCAAATTCAATATTCGCTCAACAGATATCACGCCTGGCGATGATTTTGGCATGATGAAAGAAGTAATTAAACGAAGATTTTCACGCCTTATCAAAGAGCATGATCTACCAAATAGAAGTCATGACGTAAAAGATGATGATCTTTTTCCCATTTGGCCTGATCTTATCTTAATCGATGGTGGTGAAGGACAAATCAACAGCGTACATGCAATACTTGCTGAATTACAATTAAATGACCTTTTCACGGTTGTTGGAATCGCCAAAGGTGTTGACCGTCATGCGGGACGTGAACGATTTTTTATAAAAGGTATCCCCTCCTTTACACTTCCTCCACGTGATCCTATCCTCTATTTTTTGCAACGTCTGCGTGATGAAGCACACCGTTTTGCGATTGGAGCTCATAGGATAAAACGAAAAAAAGCAACATTCACAAACCCACTTGATGAAATCGAAAATATTGGTCCGACGAGAAAGCGTGCGTTGCTTCATCATTTTGGAAGTGCCAAAGCTGTTGCTAGTGCCTCACTTGAAGATTTAAAAAAAGTTACGGGAATCTCTATGACAATTGCACAAAAAATTCATAACCATTTTCATGAAAAATAGGCTTGTTTCATAACCTTCGCCTTGTTACGTTTAGGAAATATATTCTCTTTCACAAGAATTAAAAATGGCTCCATGAAAAATCATACTTTTTCTTTTCCAAATATTTTGACTTATGCACGAATTGTTGCCGTTCCAATGGTTGTTGCATGCTTTTTTTTAGAAGGGCGACTACAATCAAGTGATATCACTCGCTGGATTGCTGTTTCCATTTTTATCGTTGCATCCATTACTGACTTTCTTGATGGTTACCTTGCTCGTATTTGGGAACAAACATCCAATATTGGTCGCATGTTAGATCCAATTGCCGATAAACTTCTCGTCTCTGCTTGTTTGCTCTTGCTTGCCGCAGACAGTACTATCGCTGGGTGGACACTATGGGCAGCTATTATCATTCTTTGCAGAGAAATTCTTGTATCAGGATTACGTGAATATTTGGCTGAGTTAAAAGTGAGTGTTCCTGTCTCTCGTCTTGCAAAATGGAAAACTTTTGTACAGATGATCGCTATTGTATTTCTTTTAGCTGGACCAGCCGGTAATAAAATTTTCCCTTACACAGTAGAGTTTGGCATTACTATGCTGTGGATTTCTGCCCTCCTTACATTGTGGACAGGATGGGATTATTTTCGTGCAGGTTTAAAACACGTTATCCTATGAAGAGTATGGAAATTTATAATGATTATTTATCTTTTTGCACTTAAATAAGAGATGAGAATAGCATAAGATTGGTTGAGTTTAAATCTATTAATGATAAATTAATAAAGTTCTTTTTTGCACATTACAAGTAAGGGTGGAGTGTAGATAAAAACTCTTAAAAAATTGATATTCTCACAAAAGAAGTTGCAATATTAAAAGCTAAAAAAAAACGATTAACGCTCCCTATGCTTCCCCAAAAGTCTATAATCTTATAAGCAAAAAACCGAAATATTGTGTTTCGGTTTTTTGCTTTCTATATACGCTTTATTATTATAAAAGCTTTATTAACCAACAATTTCTACCTCAGAAAACCAAAAGGCGATTTCTGTTTTTGCCGTGTCAGCACTATCGGATCCATGGACAGAATTTTCGCCAATCGATAAAGCATGAACCTTACGAATTGTCCCTTCTTCTGCATCACTAGGATTCGTCGCCCCCATTACTTCACGGTTTTTAGCTATTGCATTTTCGCCTTCCAAAACTTGTACAACGGTTGGACCAGAAGACATGAATTCAACCAATTCACTAAAAAAAGGACGTTCTTTATGAACAGCATAAAAATTTTCAGCCTCACGTTTGCTCATCCAGACACGTTTAGATGCAATGACACGCAGCCCCGTATCCTCAAGCATTTTAGTAATTGCGCCAGTCAAATTACGACGGGTTGCATCTGGTTTAATCATCGAAAAAGTACGCTCTAAAGCCATTTAACCACCTTTATTTCATTTATAATATTCTCTAGCCATTTCTATAGCGAGCAAGGAGCTCTTTGCCAAGTGACTCTGCAAAAATCTACACAAATTCTCAAAAATATAGAATGAATTATAAAGAAAACTTTAACAGAAATACCTGTAATTGCTTATCCCATCATAAAGATGTGCTACCGACTCTCAATAAATATTGAACCTTCTTACATAATCTTAAATGCCTCTCATCAAATTTATCATTGAAGCAATAAAACGTCATAAGAAAATCCTAACTGCAAAATATATACCTTTTGAAAGCCTTCTTCTTTAAAGAGGACGAACCTAGACACTTCGTTCTAGGTTTGAAAATCCTTCTACACACATTGAGATCAATCAAAAAATAACCATATAATTAAAAACTATAGCGTACACCTAAAATACCCTGAAGGGACTGTTTTGTTTTACGTCCTTTAATATAATGTGCCTCACCATATAACTTTAACTTCTCACTCACCAAACTGCTCAAACCTACTCCTAACTTACCTGCATTCCCCGATAAGTCTGTGGTAAATGAATGCCGTTGATTAATCAATGTATGGTTGTCATCTTTATTCTCACGCAACCATGCTGCTGTAATATACGCAACTGATGAGGAATCCATGCGAGATCCAAATTCATATCCCAAAGACAAGCCAACTTCACTGCGTAATGAAGTGAATGGACGCATGTCACCCATCATGTCATTCGATAATTTGATTTCTTTACCCTCAACTTGCAACCATGTAAATTGTCCATAAGGCTGCAACCAACTGCTCTTTGACGTCTGAACTCGATAACCTGCTTCAAAGGAAGTGCCCACCGCCCATTGCCTATAACTTCCTTCAATTGCTAAACCATTCGTTGAAACTGCCTTTAGAGTATTTTGATAATGATTATATTTTAAAATACCATCTAAATACCATCCACTATGATCCAAATAAGTGACATAAGCGCCAATACCATAAGTATTGATACCACTCATACCACCCCGTGCATGCGCAATGCGTGCGCGGTCATAACTACCAAAACCACCTATATAAAACTCTCCATTTTCCCACTCGCTTACACTATTGATCCCTAAAACAATACCTGTCTGATCCAACTTAAAATCTATATGCTCTGTAGCAATACTCTCTTTAGACTTGATCGCATAGGTCCATAAAGCTGCATTCTTTTTACTTTTATCTAGAATTCCTCTGCCCGCACGCACGGTTTGCATTTCATTGTGAAACACCATCGCTGGAGCAACAGACATAGACAATACCGCATCTGTAGAAGGCGTTGTTAAAAACTGAGAAACTGAAAATGTCTCTCTCAATTGTGGAGAAGGTGGTCCTTTATGGACTGGACGCAAAATCATTTGATCGGCTAAAGATTGAGAAGATTCTGAAACAGCAGTTTGTTGTTTTCTATCAGAAAGAGGATGAAGACCTGATGGAGGTAACGCTACAAGAGTTTGATTTTCTTGAGAGGGAGATACAGAAACACTAGAGACATTCTGTACCCCTCTTAAATGACGTGGAGGTCGTGGTTTAGCTGGTTGTTTTGTAGTAGGTTTACGAGAGCCTGTATTTTTTCCTCTAGAAGAAGCGCCTTGATCAGATAATGCAAGAGGAACCTTCGTTTTCTTGTTTACACACTGTGTTTCAGTGTTCGAACGTGTCGTACCTTCAGAGGCTCTTCCTAAATACCAAATTGTAGCACTACCACTAGAATCAGCACATCTATCTCTTTTCAGCAATTGATATTGATAGGCTCCACCATCAAAAGCTGTAATGTCCTTACCCGAAAAATCTGCCAGAGTAAAATTAGCGCCTCCATTGTGGCTTCTATCAGTAATTAAATTAATCCCTGTGACCAAACTATTCTTTTGTGAGAGAAGACCTGTAATTTCACGACCAGAATCTGCAACGCTTATTTTGTGATTACCTGCGCCCTCATCAATCGACAAGTAATCACTCGAATCCCCCATAGCACTAATATTAAATCGAAAATGTAAATTCCCTGAAAGTTTCTCAACATGAAGTGAAATATGTCGTGGATCATACGGGATAGAAGTAAAAATAACAGTCCCATCTTGCCCCCCTAAATCTTCAATTTCAATCTGAGGTTTTTCTCCTATATTTCGTTCACCAACCTCAAATATTGTTTCTTCAGCTCTTCTTTCTATAGGAATTTTTTTCTTAGTCGTATGATTTGTCCTATCACCAGCAAATAAATAAAGTTCTCCGTGATCATTGACCCTTACTTCTCCAAGGACATCTTGTATCCTAACATGGAGCCACGATTTAGCAGAGCTGTTAATAGTCAGACCATCCACAAACCCTTGAGGGTATACGACTTGAATAGCGTGATCTTTCAAAGTAGTAGCATAAGATTCTCCTAACGCTAAGACGTGCTGTCTCCCATTTCCAGAGACCTCAGCATATATTGATTTCCCCCCCTCTTTTCTTTCTCCCGAGTAAAGATTTTGTTCTCCGTTATTTCCCACTTTCGTATTCCAAACCCACGCTCCATCATACACATTCTGCTGTCCCACTGCCCCTCCACCACCAGAAACTGTGGAATTATATGCACTACTTTTTCTCTCCTCGCTTGTAAGATCAAGACCTTTTTCTTCATGAATAAACTGCTTACCACCAAGGATTTTAGCATCTATAGCATTTCCTCCGCGTGTAACTATTTGCATCCCTCCTTTTTCAATAGTGGAACCTACAGAAGTTGCTCCATTTTCAACAATCTCAACACTGCCATCTCCAATTTTACTCTTACTACTGGGAAAATTATTTGTAATGAGTGCTGATCCTTTTGGTATCTCTGCTCCACTTCCTACATGTTCTACTATTGTTAACTCTCCATTCCTGCTTTCAACTGCACTTGCAACTTGTACAAGACCACTGCTGATCATCAATACTGAGAAACTTAACTTATGTTTATACTGCATTATCGACACTCCACTCTCAATTATTCAGAAAAATATCCCACGGCTACGTAGGTAACTCGCCCTAGATTGTATCGTAATGTGTTTTATTTATGTTTAAAAACACTTTTAAAGTGTATTTTTTAACATAAACAACTTTAAGTTGTTTCTTTATGAGCAGTTAGAAAGTTCTAACTTAAGGCAGAAAATATGAATAAAATTCAAATTGTTAACTTGAGTTCAAGGAACAATTTGCAATATTTGAAGTTAGATGAAAAAAATGCTCGTGCCTAACGAGATCACGTCCTTCACGGAACACAGAACGCCATTGGGTTGTACATTCACGCGCTTGTTTTAAAGAGACACCTCTCAACGCACCCAAACCTATTTTGCGACGTCATCCATGAATGGGTATACCGGTAAAGCCATTGAGCCCCCAATCTTTACGCTTATGAAGAAGCGAGCCGATATCATCATACACTTTGTCATCCCAATGTTGTGACAGCCCTTGACACTAGAGACGATTCATAAGAGACATTTTTACTCCTTTCTCGTATAGTTTTTATCTACACGTTCATCCTGCTTGTGATGTGCCAAGTAATAATTTTGATTGATTCAACATAAACAGATTTGGAATAAGAGAATCCTATGATACTCGGGACTCTCATTCAACATGCATAGAAATGAATTATTATTATAAATTCAGTATGTTGCCTTCAAAGGCGAGTATAAAGATATCCTTACTGTTTGAGAAGATCTCTACACTCTCGAGAAGACAAAATCGAGCGTTATCTGTTTAATCTTGCAAAGCAATTACATTTGTAAAATTAATCAGCCGTGCACATACATATTTAGAAACTATAGCGTAATCCTAAAATACCTTGAAGAGCATTCTTAATCTTATGTCCTTTTAGATAATGTGCTTCCGCATAAAGTGTTAGTTTATCATTGACCGTACCGTTTAAACCAATTCCCAATTTACCCGCACTGCCTGATAAATCTGTAATAAATTTATACTGGTTATTAATTGTCGTATAATTATTATTTATATTCTCACGCAACCAAGCTGCCATAATGTAAGCTGTTAATGAAGTTTCTGAATTCACAAAAAATTCATGCCCTGCAGTTAATCCAACTTCACTGCGGAATGAAGTTAATGGGCTTAGATCACCTATCATTCCATTGGAAAGTTTTATTTTTTTACCTTCAACCTGCAAACCTGTTAGCTTGATATAAGGCTGCATCCAAGTATTCTGTGCCGGTTCAAAATAACAACCAATCTCAAATGATCCACCTATCGCCCACTGATTGTAATGACTTTGAATAGCTAAATTATTCGTTGAGATGGCTTTCAAATTATCTCGGTAATAATTATATTTCAAAACACCATCCATATACCATCCACGATGATCAAAATAAGTTGCGTAAGTTCCAATACTATAGGAGCTCAAATCGCTGTCACCACCTCGTGCATGAGAAATACGTGCTTGATCATAACTACCGAAACCACCGACATACAACTCTCCATGCCTTAATTCATTCAACTGATCAGCACCAAAGACTAAACCTGTTTGCCCAAGCTTAAAGTGTGTATGGCCTGTCGCAACACGTTCTCTGCTCTTAATCCCATAAGTCCATAGTTCGATATCTTTCTTATTTCTGTCCCAAATTTTTCTACCATTCCGTACAATTTGCAACTCATTGTTAAAAATAAGTCCAGGAACTACGGACAATGTTAACACTGCATCTGTAGAGGGGGTTGTTGATGTTTCACCAGGGAAAAAAGGATTTGTCGGATCTGGAATAGAGGTTTCTGGTCCACTGAGACGATCTGCCGATAAAAACCAAACTTTTCCATTTTCATCCTTTCTTTCTTTCAAATCATACATATAAGTTCCACCATCAATGGCGTTAATTTTGTCACCCTTAAGATCTGTTAGTGTAAAATGCGCTCCACCACTTTTATCCGTAATTAAATCACGCTTATTTGAAAAAGGATCCGTGATTTCAACTCCAGAATCAGCAACACTTATTGTATGTCTTCCAGAGCCTTTCTCAACCAAGAGATAATCACCACGATTATGGGCAATCGTCGTATTGAACGCGAAATGTAAATTTCCTGAAAGATTATTCACATGAAGCTGAGAATAATATGGATCAGAACCTGTAAACGAAAAAATAACACTCCCTTCACCACTTAATTTTTGTATCAAAGAACTTTTTCCATCAAACTCATCAGTAATAGAGTACAGTTTTGTATCTTTTCCATTTAAAATAATATCTTCTACTGTGGTACGATGTTGATCATTCCCAGCATAAAGATGAATCTGCCCAGAATGGTTTACCTGTGTCTTGCCTTCTAATGTTGCTCCAGCATGCACCCATGATTTTGTTTGATCATTCATTGTTAGATTTTTTACAGATCCATCAGTATATATTTCCTGAATAGCACTCTCATTTAAAGTGACTCCAATAGCCTGACCGCCTTTTAAGATACGTTGTTTACCACCACCAAAAACTTCTGTGTCAAATGCAAAACCACCATTTTTTGCACTTTGAGACTTTTTGCCAACCTCTTGGACACCCCCTCGCATAACTTTCGTATTCCAAACTTTTCCGCCATCATATACTTTTTGGTGGCCTAGAGTTTCATCTTGACCATAAATGACAGTATGAGAAGCACTACTCCCTTTAACCTCTCCTCCAATATCCCCCTCGCCGAAAACAAGCTGCTCGCCACCATAAATTTTAGTCCCCTCTACTTTTCCTCCATTTCCAACACTTTGGTGCCCGCCTTCTTCAACAACAGCATTTTTCGAAAAACCTTGTTTCCCCTTTAAAGCCTGAACATTTTCAATTCCACCATGTTCAATTTTACTATTCTCACTGAGCCCTCCTGCATACACATAAAGCTCTGCACCATTCCTTACTGTGTTATTAATGGATCGCCCTGGACTATCACTCTCACCATCATTTGAAATGTATGCTTTACCTTCATTATCAAGGACATAATTTTCTAACATTGCCCCATCTTTAATAAAGATAAGTTCAGGTTTTTTAAGAAACGCAATATTTTGTTGTTGTGCATTATATCCAACATTGTCACGATGACTGCTGTCAAGCTCTTGTTGAATCGCAAACACTCTAACGCCCTTATCCTCAACAAAATCGCTAGGCTTTTTTAAAAAGTCTAATTCATTGCGCGTTCTTATCATGGCATCATTAGAGGCTCCAAGTATGCATCTACCTGTTTTCATATCCTCATTGTATTGATCTTGAAATACTTTATCATTTTCATAACTTGAAGATTGACAAAAAAGTGCTGTATCACCCTCATTTGCAGCAGCAGCTTGCACAAAACAGCTGCTCAACATGAGTATCCAACAATGTCGTTTCCATTTATATTGTAGAGCCATATCCTCCCCCCTTCACGCCTGCATAGACACTAAACGTAATTAGCTCTACAAAACATATTTTCAACCTTAGATTGTAAACAATCCTTCTTAAAAATCCTCCTTATCTCGTAAAAAACTGTTCTTTACAGTTTTTTTAATACTTTTTTGATCAAGAATATAAGGGCGTTTTTATAGTGCTTCTTTAGCATTTTCTCGGAGTTTTCTTATCAAAGAAAAAAGCAATGCATAATAAAGTATATAAGGGTATACAGCTTATCATGAAAAGCGTACCTGCATGCTCTGAAAAATTGTTCTATGAGCTTTCATTAAAGACCTTTAAAAACAATCATACATTTAAAGATAACTAAAAAATAACCATATAATTAAAAACTATAGCGTACACCTAAAATACCCTGAAGGGACTGTTTTGTTTTACGTCCTTTAATATAATGTGCCTCACCATATAACTTTAACTTCTCACTCACCAAACTGCTCAAACCTACTCCTAACTTACCTGCATTCCCCGATAAGTCTGTGGTAAATGAATGCCGTTGATTAATCAATGTATGGTTGTCATCTTTATTCTCACGCAACCATGCTGCTGTAATATACGCAAGTGATGAGGAAGCCATGTGAGAACCAAATTCATATCCCAAAGACATGCCAACCTCACTGCGTAATGAAGTGAATGGACGCATGTCACCTGTCATGTCATTCGATAACTTGATTTTTTTACCCTCAACTTGCAACCATGTAAATTGTCCATAAGGCTGCAACCAACTGCTCTTTGACGTCTTAAGTCGATAACCTGCTTCAAAGGAGGTGCCCACCGCCCATTGCCTATAACTTCCTTCAATCCCTAAACCATTCGTTGAAACTGCCTTTAGAGTATTCTGATAATGATTGTATTTTAAAATACCATCGAGATACCATCCACTATAATCCAAATAAGTGACATAAGCGCCAATGCCATAAGTATTGATACCGCTCATACCACCCCGTGCATGCGCAATGCGTGCGCGGTCATAACTACCAAAACCACCTATATAAAACTCTCCATTTTCCCACTCGCTTACACTATTGATCCCTAAAACAATACCTGTCTGATCCAACTTAAAATCTATATGCTCTGTAGCAATACTCTCTTTAGACTTGATCGCATAGGTCCATAAAGCTGCATTCTTTTTACTTTTATCTAGAATTCCTCTGCCCGCACGCACGGTTTGCATTTCATTGTGAAACACCATCGCTGGAGCAACAGACATAGACAATACCGCATCTGTAGAAGGCGTTGTTAAAAACTGAGAAACTGAAAGTGCCTCTCTCAATTGTGGAGAAGGTTGTTCTGTATCAACTGAACGCAAAATCATTTGATCGGCTAAAGATTGAGAAGATTCTGAAACAGCAGTTTGTTGTTTTCTATCTGAAAAATGAAGAGAACTTTCTGGATATGCCCCTTCAATAACTTGACTTCCAAGAGTTGAAACAGTCAGAGATACAGAAGCTGGAGATTTTTGCCTTAATTTTTGGCGGTTTTTTCTTCGATGTGGCAATTTAATAGCATGCTCTTGTGATGCTGCAATCGTTGAAAGAAAAGAAACCTGTTGATTTTGATTTAAATGCCGCGCAGACCTGCTCCTACTACGTGGCAAACTATTGAGAAATGAAACATTATCAATAAATACTGCAGATAAATACCAAACCTTTTCACCCTCAGCCTCATCAATTCTCTGTTTTAAACCATACGTATAGGTTCCGCCATCAATGGTTTTAATATTTGCACCAGAAAAGTTTCTCAGAGTAAAATGTGCTCCTCCACTTTGATCAACAATTAAATCAAGTTCTGTTGAAGAAGGATCAACAATTTCAATACCGGAATCTAAAATACTTATTGTGTGAAAACCACGGCCATTCTTGATAAAGAGATAATCACCCTCTCCTTCTGCAAGGCTGACATTAAAATCGAAATGTAGACTCCCAAAAAGATTATCAATATAAAGCTTAGAGTAATGTAAATCGGATTCTGTAGAAGTAAAAATAATATTTCCCACACCGCTTAGCTTCTTGATATAGGTTTCTGTATTTCCGTATCCAGTAGAAATAGAGTATAATTTAGCGTTTTCTCCCTCTAAATTAATATCGTCTACTGTTGTCTGATAATTGTTATATTCAGTATAAAAACTATTATTTCCAGCATAAAGATGGACTTGCCCCAAATCATGAATCTTTATTTTTCCTTCCAACATCGCACCAGCAAAAACCCATGAATTGGCTCCTTCTTTAATTGTTAGATTTTTTACAATGCTACCGACATGAACTTCTTGGGCAGCATGGCGGTGTAAAGTCACAATATCCGCCTCTCCCCCTGTTAATACCCGCTGTACCCCACCCGCGAAAACCTCAGTATTCACGGCTAATCCACCACTCTTTTGTATAAAATCATCATCATCTGCGAACCATCTAGCAAGAGTTTGTATTCCTCCACTCATCACTTTTGTCCCCATAGCCATCCCACCATCATATACACTCTGCTGTCCCGGCGTGTCACCTTGACCATAAAGTGTCGTGTTATAAGCGCTGCTCCCCACAATTCCACCATTTACATAACCATCTCCGAAAACAAGCTGCTCCCCACCATAAATTTCAGCTCTCAATGCAGATCCTCCTCCCTCCACTCTTTGTTTTCCACCCTCGTAAATAATCGTAAGTTCTGAGATCCCCTGTTCCCCTACAATCTCTGAACCACCATTTTCAATTGTTGTATTCTTACTAAAACCACCAGTCTCAACATAGAGTGTTGCAGTTTCTGGAACTGTATTATTAATGGATAATTTAAAATCATCCATTTCTCCATCACCAGCAATATAAACTATGCTATTGTCACCGAGTATGGAGTTTTGCAAAATTTTTTCACCTGTAGCAGTAATGAAATCCTCTGCATAAAAACTGAAATCACCTGTATCAAAATTGGCTATAGAATCTTCCGAAGGAGAACTATACTTTTCTTGCTCAAAAGATTTATCTATAGGCAACTCCGTATGAGATGGAGGAAAGATAGGAGTAGAAATTTTTTCCGATGTAGATGGTGTCGATAAAGACCAAATCTTTCCACCGTTATGATTTCTTTTCTTGAGAGCGTACATGTAGACTCCATTATCAACAGTAGCTATCTCCTCACCCAAAAAATCTATCAGAGTAAAATGCGCATTTCCGCTTTGATCATGAATTAAATCAAGCTCCAAAACTAAGTTCTGATTTTGTAGAAGAGAATTGGTCATTTCAACACCAGAATCGATAACGCTTATAGTGTGATGACCTGCTCCTTTTTTTATAAGAAGATAATCACCGCGCTGTTCTGCAAAATTAGTATTAAACCTAAAATGTAAATTACCTGAAAGATTACCGACCTCAAGTTTAGAGTAATGTGGATTAAACACGGTAGAAGTAAAAATAACGCGTCCATTCCCGCTTAAATCCTCAATCAAAGAGCTTTCACCATCCATCCTGGAAGCAATAGAGTATAATGTGGTATCTTTGCCATTTAAAACAATTTTTTCTACTTCAGTACGAGATCGCTCAGCACCAGCATAAAGATAAATTCGTCCAGAATCATGAATCATGGTGTTTCCTTCTAATGTTGCACCAGAATGTAACCACGATTGTGCTTGATCCTTCATCGTTAAATCTTTTACATAGCCCCCTAAATCTATTGCTTGGAAAGCATTTCCTTGTAAGAGAACACCAATCGCGATTCCTCCCGCTAAAACGTGTTGTTCTCCACCAGAAAAGATCTTCGTATCAAATGCAAAACTGCTATAATGGTCTAGATCTTCTTCCACAAAAAGATTTTGTCCCCCCCCTTCCATGATCTTTGTGCTAAAAACCTCTCCATCATCATACACATTCTGGTATCCTAGCACTCCATTTTTACCAGAAACGACAGTGTCATAAGCGCTACTCCTTACCATCTCACCTTTGATATCAGACTTTCCTGAAACAAACTGCTCACCACCGTAAATTTTAGCCCCTTCAGCTTTCCCCCCATCTTCAACCTTTTGCTTTCCCCCTCTCTTAACTGTGCTATCCTGTGAAAGACCCTGCGTTCTGATAAGCTCAGTACCGCCTCTTTGAATTGTCGTATACAAACTAAAACCACCGTTATAAATGGAGAGCTTTCCACCATCTTTAACTATATTACTAATTGAAGTTTCTCCATTGCTATCAACTTTCTCACTGTTACTATTGAAGCTAGGATCAGCAATCGTAACAATCATTCCCTTTTCAATTGTGCGTTCTGTGAGATCATTTGATAATGAAGCCATAGCAGATGGTTGCAAGCTAAAATCAGAAAATAAAGAGGTATTTGTCTCATCAAGGGCATAATTCGCATCTAAATACCAAATTTTACCATTGCTCTCATTTTTTCTCTGTTTCAAACTGTACATGTAGGTTCCGGCATCAATAGCTCTGATTTTTTCACCAAAAGTGTTTGTTAGAGTAAAATGAGCGTTTCCACTATGATCGGAAATTAATTTAAGCTTTTTGTGGGAAGGGGCTGTAACCTCACCTCCAGAATCAATAATACTGACTGTATGATAACCTGAATCACTTTCTTTAATGACAAGATAATCACTAAGATGCTTGGCGAAGTTTACATTAAAATCAAAATGTAAAGAACCTGATAGATCATCAATATTAAGCTTAGAGTAATGCTTATCAGCTCCAGAAGACGTAAAAATAACCCTGCCACTTCCAGTTACATTCTGGATATTAACCTGAGATTTTTTGCCATTATCTTCAACAGCAATAATGTATAGCTTGGCATCTTCTCCATTTAAAATAAGCTTTTCTACTTCCGTAACCGCTTCACCATTCCCAGCATAAAGATAGAGGGTGCCAAAATCATTAACATTTGTATCCTTATCTAATATTGCACCAGCAAAAACCCATGATTGTGCTTGATGATTAATTGTTAGATTATCCGCGTATCCAGAATCATATATCTTCTGAGTAGCTCTATCATATAAAGTAACTTCGCTTGCATTCCCTCCTGCTAAGATATTCTGCGCACCATTTTTAAAAAGTTCGGTACTAAGTGCAAAAGCCCCCTCATTGATTGTAAAATCCTCATTTTCTATACCAGCTGTATCAGTGTCTCCTAAGAATCCATTATTAAAATTCTCTTTACCATCAAGATTCTGGATACCTCCTTTCATAACCTTTGTGTCAATAGCCATCCCCCCACTATAGACACTTTGTATTCCTAGCATTCCATCTTCAGCATAAATTTCGGTGTTATAAGCACTACTTTCTTTATCTTTACGTGACAAACCATCTCCCAAGATTCCCTTACCAAAAATAATCTGATCACCACCATAAATTTTAGTACCTTCTGAATTTGCACCACTCTCAACAATTTGTTTACCACCTTTTTTAACAGTGGCATATTCTGAAATGCTCAGGTTTTGTACAAACTCAATCCCACCACTCTCAATTGTCGTATCCCTGCTAACACTTGCTGCATCAATATAGAGTTTTCCACCTTCTTGAACCGTATTATTGATGGAATAGCCTGCATCTTCATAATTAAAGCTATTTACTTCAGAATCTTCAGAGTCACGGTTTGTAATATAGACAGTAGCACCATCACTTATTATTGAATTTGTGAGTACTTCAAAGAATAGGTTTTCTAATCTCTTCCTTTCCTCTTCTGAAAACGTCCTTCCTTCTACTATCTGTTTATTCTCTATCCTTTTTGATCCCCCCTTTTTTTCTTTTAATCCCCTCACTTCCGATAACAACTTTCTTGTCTCTTCTAGATGTTCACTGATACTTACTGGAATGAATAACTTTTCTCTTGGTATCGCCCCTCCATCTGCACTCGCAATCTTGATAAAAAAACCACTGGTCATTAATGCATAAAAACTTAATTTAAATTTGCGCTGCATTATTCGCACTCCATAATTTCAAATTTAAATTTCCCCATTTAGAAAAAAGTGCATAGACCAAAACAACATAATGTAATTGCTCAACCTCATGTCTTTTAAGATAACAAAGCATTCGATGGATTAAGCTCTGACAGATCAAATATACACCATGTGTTTTAAAATCCATACGCAACTAAAAGATTTAATTTGCTTTAGATACACTTTAAAAGTGTTGTAATTACATCCATGAAAAATTTTTTAATCTTTTGAGACACTAAACACTGATCTGCGAATAAGGTTGATTCTTTAATGGATAAAAATGGCATCAAGCTTTAAAGGAAACAGCAATGTGAATGAGAGCTGCATTTATGCCCATCTATTGCCATATTCTACAGCATTTAAAGCAGTGTCTTTATTTTATTCAATTTGGATAATATATAGAATACTTCTTCATACTCATCATCCATAATCTTTGTTCTAATATATAACGAAGTGTCATAATATTGACTCGACACTGATTTGAAATTTCTATAGTTATAGTCAGTTAACTCGTCATTTGATTTGTCATATACTGAAAGGGACATTCTATTCATGTCTATAAACTCAGAAATGAAAGCTACAAGCAACAGAAACTCCCCTCGTCGGATCTTATTTGCAAGCCTTATTGGCCCAACAATTGAATTCTTTGATTTCTATGTCTTTGGCACTGCCGCAGCTCTTATATTTCCTCATGTGTTTTTTCCAACACAAAATGATCAGACTGCCATTTTACAATCTTTCCTAATATTTGGAGCAGCCTTTTTTGCCCGCCCTTTTGGATCAGTTGTTTTTGGGCATTTTGGAGATAAAATTGGAAGAAAAGCGACACTTATCGCTTCTCTTCTCACAATGGGTCTCTCAACAGTCATTATTGGTTTTCTTCCCACTTATGAAATAGCTGGGTGGTTTGCCCCTTTCCTCTTAACCTTGTGCCGTATTGGACAGGGAATTGGATTAGGAGGAGAATGGGGAGGAGCTGTTCTGCTCGCAACAGAAAATGCCCCTCCAGAAAAGCGCGGCTGGTATGCGATGTTCCCCCAATTAGGCGTTTCAATAGGTTTGTTTTTATCTATTGCTGTTTATTTAGGTCTGTTGCATTTCCTTGATCGTGCAGAACTTTTAGCCTGGGGATGGCGTATTCCTTTTATTGCTTCAGTTGTTTTTATGATTATAGGATTATGGGTCCGTCTTTCAATCAATGAAACTGTTCAATTCAAAAAAACTCTTGAAAGCAAAGAGCATGTCAAAGTTCCTATCATAGATGTCTTTTTAAAATGTCCACGAATCCTATTTCTTGGAATATTTTCTGGTATGGCAACTTTTGTTTTGTTTTACTTGGTTACTACATATTTATTAAGCTATTCAACAAACCATTTGCAATTGCCATTTCATCAAGCTCTTCAAATCGAAATTGTTGGTGCTATTTTTTGTGGGATTTTTACTGTCATCACTGGAAGACTCGCTGACCGTATTAGACGTAGAACTTTGATGATTTCGATTACAATCATCACCGGTATTTATTCTTTCGCAATTCCTTATTTCTTAGATTCTGGAGTTATAGGGGTCCTTGCAATGTCTGTTATTGGTTTGTCTCTCATGGGAATGATATACAGTCCTCTTGGTGCTGTTTTGGCTTCACCATACCCAACAGCAATTCGATATACCGGTTCTTCTATCACTTTCAATTTATCTGCTATCATAGGAGCATCTCTCGCTCCTTATATTGCAGAATATCTGGTGCAACATTTCGATACATCTTATATCGGTTATTATTTGCTTCTTGCTTCTTTTATTTCACTGATTTGCTTCGTCGGATTTACAGATGATGAAATATCCAACTAAAATATAATAACGAAAAGTAAAATAAGGACTGGCGGCAAAAATGCTGCCAGTTTCGTTTTTAAAGACAGGGGTTGCGGTATTTTCCACCACAATATTCCCGCGAACAAGGCACTCAAAAAGAAAAATAAAAAATCTGCAATATTACTCATATAAGCAACAGCAAACATTTCTGATAAGATATGCGTTGTCCCCAACCACGAAACGCAAAAGAAGGCCAACATCACAGCCCATAAAACAAGCAAAATTCGATCAATAATCATCATCATTATGGCGTTTCATTTTTTTAATTATAGGCCATATCTTTAGCATGCCTAAAAGAAAAATCACAATAAAAACCCAACGTCCTCCCCCTGAGCCTTCCGTAATAAAAAGTGCTGGATTTACTATTCCCAGCAATCCTATAAAAATCAGAACAACAGAGATGAGACGCATTAAACCTGTTTTTCCCAACGACGATCTTCAGTCTGTTGCCAATACGTTAAATTATGATTTTCCATTTTATATTTTTTCCACTGTGTACGAACGAGATTCAACTGCTCTTCACTGCTACCATCAAATATCACGACAAGCCGTTGATAAGCATCAATATCCGAACAAACAGCTCCCTCTATGAGAAAACGAACCTTTGAATCATTCGGATTTTCTTGTCCTGTTGTCAGAAATACAGGCTGAAAGTTTGAATATTGATCACACTCAGTTCCGTGTCCAATAAATGATTCATCCGCATAAACCCATAAATGCATATCCATAGAATCGCGTTGTTCTTCACTTACACATTGTATTGTTACCTTACAAAAACGAGCCAATGCACGCTCTACAAGCGTCGGCAAAATATCTTTTAGCGTTGACTGCGTCAAATGATAGAATAAAATATCCAACCTCTTAAGCCTTCATCATTCTTTATAAAAAAGCTAACATCTTTTTAGAAAAACTTCTATATCCCTAATACAAAGGAAACGGTTCAAGATATAAACCCTCTTTTTTGATTAAGATGCATCACCTTTTTGCACGTGTCCTTTAAAAGACAAAAGTTTTTATTTTCAACGTTAATAAAAAAAATTAAGTTATTTTCTAGATTCTTTGTAGACTATAGTTGAAAATAAAATATAATGTGCGGAAAATTTAAAGAGGACCTCATAGGCAATTTTATATTATTTATTTGGTAAAATATCCAATTCATGAAAGGATATTTTTTCAAACTTTATTACATTTTAACCGAAAGCAGTAAAAATATTTGCTATCGAATTAAAAACTGAGGATTTTTCCCAATTTATGCGTATTATTGAGTTCTACATCCTGAAACGTGTCCTTGTTTTGTTTAGTTCTGTCATGATTGCTGCAGTGGGCGTTAGTTGGACTATACAAATTCTTGCACGGATAAACTTTCTCACAACAAGTAAACAAACACTCCTTACAGTCTTACAATTTTCACTCTCATTGGTTCCTTCTGTTATTTTTCTTGTCATTCCATTTGCATTAGTGATCGCAGTTACAACCATCCTCTCAGCAATGCATCAAGACTCAGAACTTGCTGTCATAAATGCCTCTGGTTTTCCTAAAAGTACTGTTTGGAAACCTATCCTTCTTCTTGCTATTGTTGCATCCTGTATCTCCTTTTCTATAGCTAATTTTGTTGTTCCTCAAGCGCGTCTTCATATGCGACAAATGCTAGCAAGCGCTCATTTTGATCTTATTAATCTATTCATTAGTGAAGGGAGCTTTCAAAAACTCGCCAATAACCTTTACATAGAAATTGGCGAACGAAATCCAAATGGAACACTTGAACGCCTTTTCATTGCCGACCAGCGTGATCCTAAGACTGATCTTTTTTATTATGCAACAGACGCATCCATTGTGAGCAATAAAAACGGCAGTTTTCTGGTTCTCAATAACGGTGAAATAGAAAGAGTCAACCATCAAAATAACAGTGTTTCAATCGTGCAATTTAGCTCATATACTTTTAGCCTAGGAGAGTTTATCCCCAGTGATAAAACACCTACTCTTTATCCAAAAGATCGGTCTCTTTCTTATTTACAAAACCCTGACCCAAAAGATCCCTACTATCAACGAAAACCACTCCAATATAAAGCTGAATTTCACCGCAGATTAACACAATGGCTCTACCCTATTGTTTTTTCACTTATTGCATTAGCAGCGGCAGGGGATGTACGCTCCCATCGACAAGCGCGTCATTCCGCAAATCTCTCGGCAATTGCCCTTTCTTTTCTGGTGTATTGGATGGGATATTTTTTCGCAGAAAAATCAAAGAACGATCTTGCATACGTTCCTCTCCTTTATATTATGCCCATAGGAACAAGTGCATTTGTCTTTTTTATGCTTTTAACGAATCATAAAATTGGGCTTCCCACAAAAGTTAATGAGATACTTCAAATCGCTTTTCAAAAAATAATGAACAAATTTGAACATCGAAAATCTCAAGATTCCTCGGATGAAATATCATGATTGGGTGGACACTTGGACGATATTTTTTTATACGTTATCTTAAAATAACTTGTTATTTCTGGGGAAGCATTTTTGTTCTTGCTCTTTTAATCGATTTCACAGAGAATTCCGGTAGGCTATCTTCCCTTCCGCATTATACAGCAAAAGATGCATTTTTCCTCTCTGTTTTACGCATCCCTTTTATCATGCAACAACTTATCCCTTTCATTGCACTCTTTTCTGCAATGGCAACGCTTATCTCGCTCAACAAAAAACTTGAACTTGTGGTGACTCGTTCAATCGGTGTTTCTGCATGGCAATTTCTTATGCCAGCTTGTTTTGGTGCTTTTCTTTTGGGATTATTTTCAATTCTTCTCATTAATCCACTTGCTGCATGGGGATTTTCTCAAGCAGAAAAAAAGATGACTGAATGGCGCAATAACAATGTACTAACACCTCTTCACAATACAAGTATTCACTGGTTAACACAGCGTACAAATTTAGGCAGAACAACCATTGGTGCCAAATCTATCACCGATCAAGGGCTTTCTCTTCTCGATGCAACCTTTGTACAATACAATGACAACGCAACCGTCAAAAATTGGATTAACGTCCCAAAAGCAACCTTGACTAATGGATTTTGGCTATTAACAAATGGAACAATCTATAAAATAGGGCATCCTCCTGAAAAGTTTACCGTGTTGCAAATAAAAACCAATCTAAAACCTGAATTTTTAACGGAACGTTTAGTGAATCCCGCAACCATTCCATTTTACCAATTGCCAAAAAAAATTATGATTGCACGTTCATTTGGCTATTCTGCTAATAATTTTGATATGTATTTCCAATCTTTGATTGCATTACCAGCATTGCTTGTAGCAATGACCCTCATTGCAGCAACTGTATCTTTAAATTTTACACGTTTTGGGCAATCTAGAATGTTGATTCTTGGTGGCGTAATAGCTGGGTTTATGCTTTATGTTATTTCCGTACTTGTTCAAGCTTTTGGTAATGCTGGATATATTCCACCAATTATTGCAGCTTGGACACCCGTTGTTATTGCGTTATTCTTAGGAATCTCTTTTTTACTTCATAAAGAGGATGGCTAAGTGAAAGCATTAACACTTAAAAAAACTATTTTAACAAAATTAGGTGCTCTCGCTTTTAAAAGTGCTATGGGGGTTATTTTAGGAGGTGCTTTGTCCTATTGTGCGCACGCTCAAAGCCTTCTATCTCCTTCTCAAAGTCGCCTTCAAAATCCGGAATCTCCTCTTTTGCTCTCTGCGGATGAACTCATCTACAATCGTGATGAAAACACTGTTTCTGCACACGGTAATGTCCAAATCGAATATGATGGCAATAAAGTTGTCGCTCAAAAAATTATTTACAATCAAAAAACAGGGCGGCTTATAGCACAAGGGAACGTTGAAATTACTCAAAAGGATGGTAATAAAATTTATTCCAACCAAATTGATATGACCAAAGATCTGGGCGAGGGTTTTGTAAATGCCTTACGTATTGATACAGCCAACAACGTTCACTTTTCAGCCCAAAATGCTACACGCAAACACAATCACATAACAGTCTTTGAAAATGCAACCTATACAGCCTGTGAACCTTGCTCTTATAAACCAGATCGAGACGTCCTATGGAAAATTAAAGCAAGAAAGATCATATGGAATAATAGCGTCAAAAAAATTCGGTTTGAAAATAGCAGTTTTGAAGTTTTTGGTGTACCAATTATAAAATTTCCAAATTTTGAGATCTATGATCCAACTGTCAGGCGTGCTAGCGGTTTGCTTACTCCTCACTTTTTTTATACTGATTATCTCGGTATGGGGATAAAGAATTCTTATTTTTGGAATCTCGCCCCTCATTATGATTTTACCCTTTCTTCTACCATTTATACCCAACAAGGGCTTTTAACCGAAGGGGAATGGCGTCAACGTTTTAAAATGGGCAGTTATAATATTCGCTTTGCTCATATATATCAAATGAAACCGCATAGATTCGATAACGACACGATTGATGCTCAACATAAAAACCGTTATATGCTGGCGACAAAGGGGGATTTTCGTATTAATTCACACTGGACTTATGGATGGGATATTCTTGCTCAATCAGATCGGCATTTTAGTCGTGCCTATAAGCTTGAAAACTATAACAATCCTACACAACTTTCTCAGATCTATCTGAATGGTCTTGCAGGAAAAAATTATTTTGATATGCGTTTTTATCATTTTAAAGTTCAAGATTCAATATTGAATGATCCTCATTATGAACGTCACTCTCGGCAAGCATGGGTCCTACCACGCATCGATTATTTTTTCACACCAGATGAACCCATTTATAATGGAGAGCTTACCTTCCATAGTAATATGCAATCAATTTATCGTCGTCATGCTGACTTCAATTCACCCGACCAGAACGGAAACCCTCTCAACACAGTAAGACTTTCTGGTATGGCTGGAAATAGTTTGCGTTTAACAAACGAGCTTCAGTGGAAAAAGCGCATCAACACGCACAACGGACTCATCTTAACCCCCCTTCTCTCTCTACGAGCTGATATCATTACAACCAATGCAAACAAAAATCATACAGCTTCTATAGAAAACAATGCCTTATCCGCAATTCATGGTTCAAAAATTCGTGGCATGGCAACAGCAGGGTTGGAACTACGCTATCCCTTCCTCATTACAGCTGATCATTCTACACATATTATAGAACCAACCGCACAAATTTTTATACGCAATAATGAACAATATATTGGACAAATTCCTAATGAAGATGCTCAAAGCTTTGTCTTTGATGCAACCACTCTCTTTCAACGAGACAAATTTTCTGGTTATGATCGTGTAGAAGGTGGTACAAGAGCCAATATAGGTCTAAGATATTCTGGAAGCTTTAATGACAATTGGTCTCTTTATGGTCTTGTTGGACAATCCTTTCATCTAGCAGGAAAGAATTCTTTTGCAGAAAAGGACTTTCTCAATGTCGGTATTCATTCTAGCTTAGAGGCAAAACGTTCAGACTATGTTGCAATGTTTGGTACAACCCATAAAAGTGGTTTTTCCTTAGAAACGCGTGGACGCTTTGACAAAAAAACAGGAAAAATCCGCCGTAGTGAAATCGAAGCATCACAAAAATGGCAAAATTTTTGGGCGTCTCTACAATATGCCTATATCGCAAAGCAACCAGATTATGAATATTCT
This sequence comes from Bartonella sp. AS69XJJH, assembly GCF_042195585.1. Lineage (NCBI taxonomy): Bacteria > Pseudomonadati > Pseudomonadota > Alphaproteobacteria > Hyphomicrobiales > Bartonellaceae > Bartonella > Bartonella sp. AS69XJJH. Next base: position 77,060 of record NZ_JBHIOO010000002.1, read on the forward strand.
CAAGAGCGCCAAGAAATTTCTTTTCAAACAGGACTTAAATTGGCAGATTATTGGTCCATTAATAGCAACGCCGGTTATGATTTAGTATCTGGTACATTTATAAAGCGAGGAATTAGCTTGAGTTATCTGGATGAATGTTTCGGGTTAACATTCGGTTATCAACAGGTAACGAATCCAGGCAGAAAAACACCCTTGCAAAACTTTAATTTCTCTCTTTCATTGCGTACGATTGCAGATATCGGAAAAAAGATAGATTAATTTATAAAGGGAATGTATCAGTCATTTAACTTATCATTGTTTTTATGAAAGAAAGCGTGTATTTTAAGTTGTTGATGAGAATTAATAAACAATGCGAAAGCCTATTTACATGAATAAATTGAAAAAGCGTTTTCTTGCTTTATTTTATATTGCGTCTTTGAACGTAAGCAGCCTGCTAATAAATGAATTTTTGATTCCGACAGTCTTTGCGCAGACTTCTATTGTTGTTACAGTTAATGGCAACCCCATCACAAATTATGATATACAAAGACGCCTTGCTTTTCTCAGATTACAACAAAAGCAAGGCAATTTGGTGGCACAGGCTAAAAAAGAGCTTATTGACGAAAAGCTAAAAAATATTGAAATAAAACGTCGTAATATTGAAGTAAGCAATGATGAAGTTGATAGAGCTTTTGAGAATTTTGCGACACAAAATAATATGACGATTGATCAGCTCAACCAGATTCTGATCCAAACTGAGATCACTGTGCAACACTTTAAAGATTACATCCGTGGACAAATAGGATGGGGGCGTCTTGTTAGCGCACGCTATCAAGCTGAAACCGGTATGATTAGCGAACAAGAAGCTGTACGCAGAATATTAAAAAATGGTGGTGTAAAACCTTCAACCAACGAATATACATTACAGCGAATTGTTTTTGTCATTCCTGCACATCGTCGTTCAGAGATCTTTGAAAGACGTCAAAGAGAAGCAAGTAATTTTCGCGCACATTTCCGTGGATGTGCCAATGCTCACAATCAAGCAAGAGGTATTTTAGACGTTACTATCCGCCACTTAGGAAAGTTTTTGGAGCCACAACTTCCTAATGCATGGGAACAAGCTATTCTTGAAACGCCTGCTGGAAAAATGACAAAATTACAAGAAACATCTGATGGAATTGAAGCAATTGCTGTCTGCAAAATAAAAAGAGTTTCTGATGATTATGTCGCTCGACTGATATTTTCTCTTCAAGATAGTAAAAAAAGAAGCCCGCAAAAACTTGAAGAATTAAGCAACAAATATTTAGGAGAGCTGCGGCGAGTGGCGCGCATTCAAAATTCATAATGGCTGCTCTTATTGTTAGCGGTGGTGATCCTGCCGGAATTGGTCCTGAAATAGTACTAAAAGCGTGGAATTTGCGTGTTACGCGCCAAATTCCACCTTTTGTACTTCTTGCTGATCCCGATGTTATTCGTTCACGCGCTCGTTTTTTACAGATTGATGTTGAGGTGCAATCTGTTCTAATCGATAATCCCGCAAAAAATTTTCAAAACGCTCTTCCTATCATACCGTTAAAAAACAAACAAAGTGATCAATTAGGTATACCTTCATCGAATAATGCCGCTGGAATCATTGAAGCAATTAAACGCTGTGTTCAATTGATTCAAAATGGCCATGCATGTGCACTTATCACTTGTCCTATTGCAAAAAAGAATCTTTATGATGCCGGTTTTCAATTTCCAGGTCATACAGAATTTTTAGCCGATTTAGCCCATAAAGCTTTTCATAAATATTATCATCCAGTTATGATGTTAGCAGGTCCTCGATTAAAAACAGTACCAATAACTGTTCATATTCCATTTAAAAATGTTCCTTCACAGCTTACCCGTGATTTGATTATTCAAACGGTACTTATTACTGAATGTGACTTAAAAACACGGTTTAAAATAACGTCACCCCGACTAGCTGTTGCTGGTCTTAATCCTCATGCTGGAGAAGGAGGTGCAATGGGAAAAGAAGATATTGAAGTTATCACTCCTGCCATTGAATTTCTTAAAAAGAAAGGACTCAAGATTGCAGGCCCGCTGCCTGCCGACACAATGTTCCATGAATGCGCAAGAAAGGCATATGACGTTGCCATTTGTATGTATCATGATCAAGCCCTTATCCCTGTTAAAACATTAGACTTTGATAGCACTGTTAATGTCACGTTAGGTCTACCTTTTATTCGCACGTCTCCAGATCACGGAACTGCTTTTGACATTGCTGATAAAGGGATAGCCTCTCCCGAAAGCTTTATTGCTGCTCTTAAACTTGCAAATCAACTTGCCGAAAATAGTTTAATACCATGCCAATAGATAATCTCCCTCCTCTGCGTGAAGTCATTGATATATATGGATTACAAGCGCATAAATCTTTGGGGCAGAATTTTCTTTTTGATCTTAATTTAACATCTAAAATTGCTCATCATGCAGGCAATATAGAAGGAAAACCTGTTCTTGAAATTGGTCCAGGTCCTGGAGGTCTCACACGTGCCTTGCTAGCAAAGGGTGCCATTGTAACAGCAATAGAACGCGATGAGCGCTGCATACCAGCTCTCTTAGAAATAGAAAAGCACTATCCTAAAAAATTAAAAATTATTTGTAATGATGCACTGAAGCAAGACTTCACAAAACTCTTTGAAATAAGCCCAGAAAAACCTCGCATTATTGCAAATCTTCCCTATAATATTGGGACACAACTCTTATTAAATTGGCTTTTGACTGAACCATGGCCTCCTTTTTATGAATCAATGACATTGATGTTTCAACGTGAAGTTGCCAAACGGATTACAGCTGAACCTCAATCTACTCATTATGGACGTCTTAGTGTTTTAACTGGCTGGCGTACCACTGCTAAAATTGCTTTTGACGTGCCCCCTCAAGCCTTCATACCAATACCTAAAGTAACTTCTTCCGTTGTTCATATTATTCCACGAACACAACCTCTTGCCTGCTCAGCACAAAAGCTAAGCCTCGTCACAAAAACCGCCTTTGGACAAAGACGAAAAATGCTTCGTCAAAATCTCAAAACACTTGGAGGTGAAGTATTGTTAGAAAAAGCTGGAATTGATGGAACGCGCCGTGCTGAAACGCTCTCGGTTTCCGAATTTGTAACTTTAGCGCATCTCGTGCTCTAAAAAATTGCACTTTTTGTTATGCAATCTTTTTTAATCAAGACATTTATCGATCTTTTCAGCAATAAGCCCATCAACAAAAGAACCAAGATAAGAACAGCGCTCGCGTTTTGCGGTTTCAGCCAAATAAATTGATTTAATAAAAGATAAAGACTGATCTAAATCTTCATTAATCACAACATAATCATAAGAACGCCAATGCTTTAACTCCGTTCGTGCATTTTCCAATCGTAAATTGATGATATCTTGACTATCTTCTGCTCGACGATGTAAACGCGAAACAAGCTCTTTCATTGATGGTGGAAGGATAAAAACAGATACAGTGTCCCCTAGCATCTTTTTTTGCAACTGTTCGGTACCTTGATAATCAATATCAAATAACATATCACGGCCAGTACTTAGTGCGTTTTCAACAGTTTCACGTAAAGTGCCATAATAATTTCCGTGAACTTCTGCCCATTCAATAAATTCATCTCTATTACGCTTATATTCAAACTCTTCCTTTGAAATAAAGTGATAATGCAGTCCATCTACTTCACTAGGACGCCTTTTCCTTGTGGTCATACTTACGGAAAGCTCTAATTGTCCATCTTTTAGAAGTAATCGAGAAATTGTTGATTTACCAGCACCTGAAGGTGAAGAGAGAATAAATAAAAAACCGCGGCGCTGATTTATTTTTATAGCACTCAATTTACTTTCAAAGACTGTCATTACATCACTCTACTTTGTTCATAAATGTTTCTCCAAAATTTGAATTATACATTATCTCAATCTTTCCCCTAATCAATGTGTTTTCTTAGCAATTCTCGATGTTATTCTGCTCTTTTTTGAGGTAAGTTATTGAGCAGTATATTCACTGCTTTTTTAAATATTTTTATCCATATGCTAATCTCACTTATGACAGACAAGAAAATGATTTTTTATCATTCTCATAAAAAGTTTAAATAGAAAAATTTTACTATATTTTGGATTCTCATTTACGATGCAAAAAAAATGTGTTATCATTATAAATTCAATGTTTTGCCTTTAATTCTCGCCACTTGCGAACATTCATATTATGTTCCTCTAAAGTTCGAGAAAAAACATGCCCTCCTGAACCATCAGCAACAAAATAAAGTGCATCACTGCTTGGTGGATGTGCCACCGCTTTCAAAGAATCTCGACCTGGATTTGCAATAGCTGTTGGGGGCAACCCATTAATTTTATAAGTATTATATGGTGTTTCCTTCTCAAGATCTGAACGATAAATCGCACGACCGGATGGTTTTCCTTTTCCTCCAAAGAGACCATAAATTACTGTTGGATCCGATTGAAGACGCATATGCTTTGTAAGGCGGTTATAAAATACCGCAGCAACCATTGGTCTTTCTGCTGCAATGCCTGTTTCTTTCTCAACAATTGAGGCTAATATAACGAATTCATCAATTGATTTAATAGGTAAATCAGGGGAACGCGTAGCCCATATAGCATGAATTAATTTTGTCTGTCCTTCACGCAATCTGTTTACAATCTCTTTACGCGTTGTCCCCCGAATAAAACGAACAGTATCCGTCATTAAACAGCCTTCTGGAGGCAAAATGTTTGGAAGGTCTCCAATCAAAATTTCATTCGCAGCTAATCGATCAAAAACTTGCTGAACCGTTAAACCTTCAGGTACTGTAAATGTATACTCAATAGATTTTCCTTTCACAAGAATATCCATAATATCCTGCATCGAAGCATGAGCCGGAATTAAATATTCACCAGCCTTCAGATGCGTTGTTTTTTGGTGATAACCAACCCCATAAACAAAAATATCTGATGATCGAATGAAACCACGTTTTTCTAGCAATGAAGCAATTTCACGAATTCCGGTACCAGGATGGATAAGAACAATTTGTTCTTCCTCAATTTTTCCCTTTTCTTCAAAAATACTCTTTCCAATATAAAGAGGAATACTTATGGCGAAAAGAATAATCACAATCAGCATAAGAAAAAAATGACCGAGAATAACCAACGGATTACGGACGATAGATGATTTCTTTCGTTTTTTATGTATTAACATGTCATAACTATCTGCTCAATGGTTTGAAGAGGAATCACTTACGTCCTTTAATAATTTTCCATATTGGACATAACTCCTCAATAGCGATTAAGGACAATATTATAATTTCTCATTCACCTTATAATAAAGGTGAAAACTCAAAAGCAGAAATTAAATAAAAATACTTATTATCCCCTAAAACGTCGCATCACCAACGATGCATTTGTTCCACCAAATCCAAAAGAATTAGAAAGAATCGTATCAATCTTTCGTTCACGCGGTTTGTGTGGTACAAGATCGATTTTTGTTTCAATCGATGGATTGTCAAGATTAAGTGTCGCTGGGGCTATATTATCCCGTATAGCTAGAACAGAAAAAATAGCCTCAGCAGCACCGGCAGCACCAAGTAAATGCCCGATAGATGATTTCGTTGATGACATAGAAACTTGTGGTGCATAATTCCCTAAAACACGCTCAACAGCCGCTAGCTCTATGGAATCAGCCATCGTTGATGTACCATGAGCATTAATATAATCAAGTTCACTCACATGCACCTGTGCACGCTTAAGAGCAGCTATCATACTACGCTGAGCCCCTTCACCACTTTCTGAAGGCGCTGTAATGTGGTAAGCATCACCGGATAAACCATAGCCAATAACCTCAGCATAAATACGCGCTCCTCGTTTTTGGGCATGTTCCAGCTCTTCTAAAACAACAACTGCCGCTCCTTCCCCCATCACAAAACCATCACGATCAGTATCATAAGGGCGTGACGCCCGTTCAGGATCATCATTGCGACAAGTAGAAAGAGCTCTACACGCCGCAAAACCTGCAAGAGATATCCGATTTATCGGAGATTCAGCCCCCCCTGCCACCATGACATCTGCATCACCAAACATAATTAAACGTGCCGCATCACCAATCGCATGCGCCCCTGTCGAACAAGCCGTTACAACAGAATGATTAGGCCCCCGTAAACCATATTGAATAGACACATAACCAGAAGCAAGATTAATCAAACGACCTGGAATAAAAAAAGGAGAAACACGACGTGGTCCCTTATCACGAAGCGTATAACCAGCTTCAACAATGCCCTCAACTCCTCCAATTCCCGAACCAATTAACACACCTGTACAAATCTGATCTTCATCACTCTTAGGAAACCATTCGGCATCTGCAAGCGCTTGGTTGGCAGCAGCCATTGCATAAACAATAAATGCATCAACTTTACGTTGCTCTTTAGGTTCCATATACAAATCAGCATTATAGGTCCCCTCTGTTCCATCCCCTAAGGGGATGCGCGCAGCAATCTGGCATGGCAAATCTGACACATCAAACTCAGTGATACGTCGGACACCACTTCTTCCTTCAAGAAGTCGTTTCCAACTATATTCAATATTACCAGCTAATGGAGATACCAATCCTAAACCAGTAACAACAACACGTCTCATAACTTCTAACCTTGAACCAAACTTCATCTCTCAAAGCTCTCTTTTCAGAAGAGCTCCGAAGAATATAGGCAAAAGCAATTTATGCCTTTGCCCTTTAGTAATCACGCAGAAGCTTTATCAATGAACTTGACTGCATCGCCAACTGTGAAAATCGTTTCAGCAGCTTCATCTGGAATTTCTACCCCAAACTCTTCTTCAAAAGCCATAACGAGTTCAACCGTATCAAGGCTATCAGCCCCTAGATCATCGATAAAGCTTGCATTTTCTACAACTTTATCAGCATTAACCCCAAGATGTTCCACGATAATTTTCTTAACGCGCTCTACTGTATCACTCATGTTGAAATCCTCGAATTTATATTTTCCTATAATTTGGTTAACTATATCGGTTCATCTAATCAAGCAATAGATACATTACTTTAAAAGATTTTAGTAATGATTTAAAACATCCTGTGGATATCCCCTACAAAATGAACCAATCTGACATTTCGACATCAATTGATCAACGACCATATTAAAGAAATAGATGCATCTTTCTATTTCAATCGTTACTATCTAAAATAATACAACTCATAAATCAATGTGGAATAAAATAAATACTCAAATCATTGCCATTCCACCATTGATATGGAGTGTTTGACCTGTCGTATAGGCTGCTTCATCGCTTGCTAAATAAACAGCAGCAGCGGCTATTTCTTGCCCACTTCCCATACGCTTCATTGGAATTGCAGCCATAATGGCTTCTTTTTGCTTTTCATTAAGCTTGTCTGTCATTGCAGATTTAATAAATCCTGGAGCAATACAATTGACAGTAATGTTTCGCGAAGCAATTTCCTGTGCCAATGCTTTAGAAAAACCTATCAAGCCTGCTTTTGCAGCACAATAATTCGTTTGTCCAGGGTTTCCCACAACACCAACAACAGATGTAATGTTAATAATCCTTCCATAACGGCGGCGCATCATAGAATGTATTAATTCACGCGTCAAAAGAGAAGCAGCTGTTAGGTTAATTTCTAAAACATCATCCCAGTCTTTATCTTGCATACGCACAAAAAGACCATCCTTAGTGATTCCCGCATTGTTAACCAAAATATCGACGTTATCCATTTCTCTCTCTGCAACTTCAGCCAATTGTTTAATCGATTGGCGTTCAGAAAGATTAGCGGGAAACACAAAAACATTCTGCCCTAATTCTGCAGCCACTTCTCTAAGCTTTTCTTCACGTGTTCCATGAAGTCCAACAATGGCTCCTTGTGCATGAAAGCAGCGTGCAATTGCCTCACCAATTTCTCCTGAAGCCCCCGTTACAAGAGCTTTACGCCCTGTTAATCTAAACATTTTTTACTCCTTATAGATTAAATGCCAAGTATGCCTAGCGCTGATTCTATTTCATCAACTGTTCCAATTGTTACCCCCTTTATATCCTTGTTAATACGGCGCGTTAAACCTGTTAATACTTTTCCAGAACCAACTTCAAAAAGCGTATCAACCCCATTAGCAGCGATCCATTCTATCGTTTCACGCCACCGCACCCTTCCAGTCACTTGTTGAACAAGAAGAGTAGTAATACGCTCTGGATTGCTCTCAGGTGCAACAGAAACATTGGCAATCAAAGGAACAATAGGGGGAATTTTGTTAACAGTCAAAAGTGCTTTCTTCATGGCATCAGCAGCAGGTTGCATTAAAGATGAATGAAAAGGTGCAGAAACTGGAAGAAGAAGTGCACGTTTTGCACCTTTTGTTGATGCAATCTCTACCGCTGCCTCAACTGCTTTTGCTTTACCGGAAATAACAATTTGCCCACCACCATTATCATTGGCAATCTGACATAGTCCTTCTCCAGAAACAGTTTCGCAAATTTCTTCCACAATGTGCTCTTCCAAACCAATCAGTGCTGCCATAGAACCTTCACCAACCGCGACAGCAGCCTGCATAGCATTGCCACGAATACGCAAAAGTCTTGCCGTATCTGTGAGAGTAAATGTGCCAGCAGCACAAAGAGCCGAATATTCGCCTAAAGAATGCCCCGCAACAAACCTTACCTTTTCTTCTATACGAAGCCCTAATTGTTTCATCACACGAATGACCGCCATGGATACAGCCATTAATGCCGGTTGTGCATTTGCTGTTAACGTTAAAACATCTGCTGGTCCTTCAAAAATAATCTTTGATAATTTCTCACCCAAAGCATCATCAACTTCCTCGAAAACCATCCGTGCGGCAATAAATTGCTCTGTAAGCGCCTTTCCCATACCAACAAGTTGACTCCCCTGCCCTGGAAAAATAAAAGCTGCACCCATTTATCAACTCCTAAAATTGTACAATTAAATTATTTTCTTTTGACCTTATTCATCCGCACAAATCAAGATAAAGCCCTTTATTTAAAACGAATACCACACTTAAAATTATATTTTAAGGGCGGAATTTGATATAAAAACTTAGGAAAATAGGGTGCTATAAACTGAATAACACCCAAACTTATGAGACTTCCTAAAATTGCACCTGCTAAAATATCAAAGGGATAATGTACACCCACAAAGACGCGCGCCCAACAGATCAAGCACAAAAACACCGTGGCAAATTTAAAAGAAACTTTGTATTGGTAAAAATAAAAGTTAGCTGCATAAGACGCAATGGTCAAGGCATGATTACTAGGAAAAGAAGCTGTTGCACGATGTTGAATAAGCGGTGTCGTCAGCCCTACCACGAATGGGCGAGGACGAAAATAAAAAAGAGAAATGAGATAACCTGTGAAAAGAGCCGCACAAATACTCATGCAAATGCTTAGCGCGACACGTCGTTCTCTTTCCCCACCACAAAACCACAACGCACAAAGATGGAGAGGAATAATATAAATTAAAAACTTTGCACAAAAAATACTAAACGAAATCACAATCGACCAAGCTTGATGATCGTCGACAAACATTTTAAAGAGTGTAACATCAATCTGGTTTAAAAAGTCCATTTTTCTCTCCTTTATGTTACAGTGCTATCTTTTTATAGAAGAGGGAAATATATCAAGATTTAACAAATCAATTTTTTTATGTGCATAAACTTGCTATTTTAAAAGATAACCTGTAGATATGAAATATTCGTTGCCGGCACTTTAGCTGGAGGTTGAACGGAGGGCTGTAAAATATCAGTAGGAAATACAATGTTTCCGGCCTCCCGTGTCTCCGCTCTCGGATGTCTCAAATTGTAAACGCGTCCTTTCTTCTTTGGATTTCCCAAAAAGACAAGTCGCAGAGGCTTTGCGCTAAAACCGGTAAGATTTAATTGAAGAAAGGCAAAACAATGGCTCTTTATGAACATATGTTCCTTGCCCGACAAGACATTGCACCGCAGCAAGTTGATGAACTTTTGAGTCTCTACAAAGGTGTCATTGAAGCGCATGGTGGGAAAGTTGGGCGTATAGAAAATTGGGGACTTCGTCCTCTTGCTTACCGTATTCGTAAAAACCGTAAAGCTTATTATGTCTTGGTCAATATTGATGCACCAGCTTCAGCAATTGCTGAAGTGGAGCGTCAGATGCGCATCAATGAGGATATTTTGCGTTATATGACTATTCGCGTAGAAAAACACGAAAAAGAAAAATCTGCTATGCTCTCACACCTTGATCGCAATAGTCATATTGGACACGATGAAGAGCGTCCTCGTTTTCCACGTCGTCAACGTGAAAATGCTATAGAAGGGGTAGAATGATGACTGATACTAATCAAAACTCTGCACGTCGTCCCTTTAATCGTCGTCGTAAAACATGTCCTTTTTCAGGGACAAACGCTCCTAAAATTGATTATAAAGACATCAAGTTGTTACAGCGTTATATTTCCGAACGTGGAAAAATTGTTCCTTCACGGATTACTGCTGTTAGCCAGAAAAAACAGCGTGAATTAGCTAATGCTATCAAACGTGCTCGCTTTTTAGGCTTACTTCCGTACGTTATAAAGTAAACGATAATACGCTATGCAACTGGAGAGTTTCTCCAGTTGCCTTTCTTATATGGTTAAAAAATAGCTTGTTATATCCTATGTTAAGCTATTGAATGTCAAAGTTGGGGTATTGACATGCCCCTAACTGCAGAAAGCAGGACAGCAATAAATGAAAAAAAATCGTACCTATGAGATATTAACCGGTATTTTGGCAGGATTATTTGCTGTTGTGATAGGAATGGCAATCATCAGTGTTGCAAATGTCGTGCCCCCCTTTTCTCTTCTTCTTGGCTGCTTTCTTTCATTGCCAATTTTTATTGTTGCGTTCGGTCAAGGAACATTAGCCAGTCTCATTGCCCTCATAAGTGCCACTATTGTTCTTATCGTAACCACTAATGCCTATATTGCTCTTGGCTTTATGTTGTTATTTTTCCTTCCTGCTGTCTATGCTTCTTGGCTTCTTGGGCTTGCACGTCCAGCGCAAAAAGAAAACGAACTAATATGGTATCCATTATCATCGGTTATTTTTCATTTAACTAATTTTATCGCTCTTATAGCAACTTTCATTGGGCTCTATGTTCAAACCCGTCCTTCCACACCCTTCATTGCAAAAAAAATCACCGAAAACATAGCACAAACTCTGCAACAATCACAGACAATAAAAGAAGCCGATATACGCGCTTTTAGTGAGTTTTTAATAACGCATACAGCAACTTTTACTGCTGTTTCTTTGACTATTTATAGTTTGGTTTTTCTCATTGGTAACCTTTACTTTTCCATGATAGCAGCACAACACATGAAATGGCTGAAAAGACCCCGTGATGATTGGAGCCAAACTCTCCGCCTTCCAATTTCTGGAATTGTTATTTTCATTATTGTTTGCATAGCATCGATGGTTGAGTTGAGCGCTTCTCTTAACTTGAGTGCCTGTGTCTTTAGTACTGCATACACTGTCATCATATTAATTAGCGGTCTAGCATATCTTCACAATATTACAAAAGGGGTAAACGGTCGGATTATTATACTTTCTCTTGTTTATATTGCTATTTTAACAGTTGTTTTTACTCCACCTATTTCTTTCATGATGATTTTGATGGGAATTTGGGCTGCTATTCAATACAATTTTCAATCACGCAAAAAACTCCACTAAATTTATTTGTTCGAAAGGAAAAACTATGGATATTATTTTACTTGAGCGCATTCCTCGTCTTGGTCAGATGGGTGATATTGTCTCAGTTAAAGATGGTTATGCACGTAATTTTCTCTTGCCTCAAGGTAAAGCTTTACGCGCAAATGAAGCTAATAAAAAACATTTTGAAATACAACGTGCACAACTTGAAGCACGTAATCTTGAACGCAAAAGCGAAGCGCAAAAAATTGCTGAAAAACTTGATGGACAATCATTCATTGTTGTTCGTTCAGCTGGTGAAACAGGACAACTTTATGGTTCTGTCTCAACACGTGATATTGCTGAAATTATAACAGATGAAGGCTTTTCTATTGGGAGAAATCAAATAGAACTTAACCATCCAATAAAAATGATCGGTCTTCACACTATCACTCTTAGCTTACATCCTGAGGTTCAAATTTCTGTGATTATTAATGTTGCACGTTCTACCAGTGAAGCACAACGCCAAGCAGAAGGTGAAACTCTCACTTCGGCTAAAGAAATATATAATATTCAAGAAGAATTATTAGAAGAAAGTCAGGAAGAATTATTAGAAGAAGAAATTAATGACAACGATATAAACAGTTCTCATCAAGAAGCTTAATTGCTATTTTCGCTTTCTGTTTTATATTTTTATTTCATTTTAAATATTGCTCATAAAATACTCACACTTTAAAATTGAGTATTTTATGGCTATCATACATAAAGAACCTAATTTTTATGAAAGAATTAGAAATATATTATTTCAAAGGCATTACATGCTGAGAATGATAGTATCGCTAAGAAGAAATGTCTTTTGTTTTCCAGCATATAAAGCAAAAATAATTTAAAGCTCTACCCTTAAGGGTAAGGCTTGTATGAACGGTAAGTTGATTGTATCCTCACATGATCTGAAATAATTTCAGTTATAAAAAAGTAATTCTGCTTACACAGATATTGGAATTTTAAGGTCATGTAACTTCAAAATACTTAAATTTAGAGTAGCAAAACTTCCACTTTAAAATCACATATTATAAAATAAAATAGATAGACGTAACATAAATAATACACAAATGATCAATGAGCAACGAAATGATGGTTTTGAAAAATTATATAATCTTAACTTAAAATGAAGATTTGTCGCTCTATTCTTTTAATTATACGATTTTCAATTTATCGCCTAAAGTAGCTAGACTTAGATTTTTAGTGGAAAAATATTATGGAAGAAACTAACGTTGTTAATGTAGGCTCTTCAAAAAAAGAAGATTCTCCTTCTTTTCGGCAACTTCCTTATAATATTGAAGCTGAACAGGCATTGCTTGGTGCCATCTTTATCAACAATGATTCTCTTGACCGCGTTTCAGATTTTCTGAAACCAGAACATTTTTTTGAACCATTGCATCAAAAAATTTATCATGTTTTATCTCACCTTATTAAAACAGGAAAGCGTGTAGATCCAGTTACAATAAAGCCCTATATCCAAATGGAAGAAAAAATTGGAGATATTACTGTATACCAATATGTTGTTCGCTTAGCCACAGAGGCAGTCACTATTATTAACGCTGAAGATTATGGACGCGTCATTTATGATCTTTTTATCCGACGGTCTTTGATTAACCTTGGAACTCAAGTTGTCAATACAGCTTTTGATGCTCCTGTGGAGCTCACGCCTACCCAACAAATTGAAACTGTTGAAAATCAGTTATTTGAGCTAGCCGAAAAAGGGAAATATGGAGGTGGATTTGAAAATTTTAATGAGGCTATCAAAAAAGCTATCGATATGGCAAGTGCTGCGAAAAAGCGCTCTTCACAATTATCAGGGATAGCCACCCATATTAAAACACTTGATGAAAAAATGGGAGGATTACAAGCATCTGACTTAATTATCCTTGCGGGCCGCCCTGGTATGGGTAAAACCTCACTAGCTACCAATATTGCCTTTAATATTGCTAATGCTTATAATCGTAATGCCAATATCCAAGAAAATGAAGGTGGCATTGTAGGGTTCTTTTCACTTGAAATGTCCTCCGAACAGCTTGCAACACGTATTATTTCTGAACAAACAGAAGTCTCTTCTTCTGATATTCGGCGGGGTAATATTTCTGATGAACAATTTTCAAAAATTATTCGTGCCGTGAACCAACTACAAAAGGCACCACTTTATATTGATCAAACTGGGGGAATATCAATTACGCAATTAGCTGCCCGTGCGCGGCGTCTCAAGCGACAACATGGTTTAGATATCCTGTTTATTGACTATATCCAACTCATGACAAGCAGTTCAAAGCGTTCATCAGAAAATCGTGTTCAAGAGATCACAGAAATTACCACAGGATTAAAAGCATTAGCGAAAGAATTGAATGTTCCTATTATCGCTCTCTCTCAACTTTCACGTCAAGTAGAAAATAGAACAGATAAACGTCCACAACTCTCAGATTTACGTGAATCTGGTTCAATTGAGCAAGATGCCGACATCGTTCTGTTTGTCTATCGCGAAGAATATTATCTCAAAAATGAAGAACCAAAGTTAGGTAGCTTGGAACATCAAAAATGGCAAGATGAGATGGATAAAATTATGGGAAAAGCTGATGTTATTATTGCGAAACAGCGCCATGGGCCAACAGGGATCGTGCCACTTGCCTTTCAATCTGATTTCACACGCTTTAGTGATCTGGCAGATAGCAATTATCTTCCAGAGCAAATTGGTTAAATCAACATGGGGCGTAATCGTATTCAATTTATCTGCCAAAATTGTTAAACCATTCTTCCCATTAGAAAAAAATGTAGCTCTTATCAAGAATGAAATTTCTTACAAAGAATTATTTTCAATGATTCTAGCCTCCGTTATTTGCTATTTAATAACATTCCTCTTGAATGAAATGATAACACATCTCTTAACAATGTTATAAGTGGGGTACATATATTAAAATCCATAGCTAATTTAAACCTTGCTATATTGTTCCTTCTTTTACAAAGTCTCCTTCTTGCAAGACACCCATTTTCTCGTTATTAAATTTAAAAATAATTGCTGCTATTGTGTACGGCAAGCTATTATGAAAATATCAGAAGATTTCCTCTTCATAGAAAAATCTCTAATTTTTAAACAAAAATATTTTCTAATCTATCTGAAAAAAACTACCCTAATTACCGCATATAAAAAAACAAGCTGTGTTTTAAATACTACAGTACAAAGAAAAATTTACAACATGCAAAATATTTTTGATATAAAATTGCATAAAAACTGATATCTAACAAAGAAAAGGTATATAATTATGCTAGAAAAAAAAGAAGACTGTGATAGTGGATTTAACAGTCTTGATAATGCAATCAAAAGAGTTATTGATATAGCAAGTGCTGCAAAAAAACGCTCTTCGCAAATATCAGGGATAGCCACTCACATTCAAACACTTGATGAAAAAATGGGAGGATTACAAGCATCTGACTTAATTATCCTTGCGGGCCGCCCTGGTATGGGTAAAACCTCACTAGCTACCAATATTGCCTTTAATATTGCTAATGCTTATAATCGTAATGCCAATATCCAAGAAAATGAAGGTGGCATTGTAGGGTTCTTTTCACTTGAAATGTCCTCCGAACAGCTTGCAACACGTATTATTTCTGAACAAACAGAAGTCTCTTCTTCTGATATTCGGCGGGGTAATATTTCTGATGAACAATTTTCAAAAATTATTCGTGCCGTGAACCAACTACAAAAGGCACCACTTTATATTGATCAAACTGGGGGAATATCAATTACGCAATTAGCTGCCCGTGCGCGGCGTCTCAAGCGACAACATGGTTTGGATGTCTTAATTATTGATTATATCCAACTCATGACAAGTGATTTAAAATACACATCTGAATATCGCATTCAAGAAATCACTGCAGAATTAAAAGCATTAGCCAAAGAATTAAATATCCCTATTATTGCTCTTTCACAACTTTCACATCAAGTTGAAAACAGAACAGATAAACGCCCAAAACTTTTAGATTTAGGTGGATTTGGTTCTATTGAGCAAGATGCCGACATCGTTTTATTTGTCTATCGTGAAGAATATTATCTCAAAAATGAAGAACCAAAGTTCGGTAGCCTTGAACATATGAAATGGATAGAAACAATGGACAAAGTTTTTGGAAAAGCTGATGTTATTGTTGCGAAACAGCGTCATGGACCAACAGGGATCGTGCCCCTTGCCTTTCAGTCTTCTTTCACACGATTCAGCGACCTGGAAGATATTGATTATCTTCCAGAGCAAATTGGTTAAATCAACATGGTGCGTAATCGTGTTCAATTTATCTGTCAAAATTGTGGAACTGTCCATTCTCGTTGGGCAGGAAAATGTAGTGCTTGTGGAGAATGGAATTCCCTTATCGAAGAAACTATAAATGGCGGAATCGGAAGCGGTCCTAAGCAAAATGCTCGTAAAGGACGCATTGTCACACTCACATCTCTTTCTGGAAATATCGAAGATGCTCCACGTATTCATTCTGGTATTGCTGAACTTGATCGTGTTACCGGTGGGGGCTTTGTTCGTGGATCAGCACTCCTTGTTGGAGGTGATCCGGGTATTGGTAAATCAACATTGCTGACACAAACAGCTGCTGCTTTATCACGCAAAGGATATAATGTTATCTATGTTTCAGGTGAAGAGGCTATTGCGCAAATTTGTCTGCGCGCGCAAAGGCTTGAAGCGAACAATACAGAGGTGAAACTTGCTGCTGAAACCAATGTTGAAGATATTCTGGCAACCTTAAGCGAACATAAAAACCTTGATATGGTGATTATCGATTCGATTCAAACCCTATGGTCAGATACAGCAGATTCAGCACCTGGCACTGTCACACAAGTACGTATCGGTGCTCAGGCAATGATTCGCTTTGCCAAGAAAACAGGAGCCGCCGTTGTTCTTGTTGGACATGTTACAAAAGATGGACAAATTGCTGGTCCTCGGGTCGTTGAACATATGGTTGATGGCGTTCTCTATTTTGAGGGTGAAGGAGGGCATCATTATCGCATTCTTAGAACTGTAAAAAATCGCTTCGGACCAACAGATGAAATTGGTGTCTTTGAAATGTCTGATAAAGGATTGCGCGAAGTGATAAATCCATCCGAATTATTTTTAGGGGAACGTAATGAAAAAGCCCCAGGCGCTGCTGTTTTTGCAGGAATGGAAGGAACACGCCCGATACTCGTGGAAATTCAAGCGCTTGTTGCTCCTTCTTCCCTTGGAACACCAAGACGTGCGGTTGTCGGATGGGATGGAAATCGTCTTTCTATGATTCTTGCCGTTTTAGAAGCCCATTGTGGCATTCGTTTTGGACAGCATGATGTCTATCTGAACGTGGCAGGTGGATATCGCATATCAGAACCCGCTGCTGATTTAGCTGTAGCCGCTGCTTTGGTATCTTCTCTTGCCAATATCGCATTGCCAACGGATTATGTATATTTTGGTGAAGTCAGTCTTTCAGGAGCTACCCGCGCTGTTTCACATTCAGCACAGCGCATCAATGAAGCAAAAAAACTCGGCTTTCAAGGAGCCTTTCACCCCACAACAACAACCGAAATGATGAAGTCGCCCAATTTTCAACAAAAAACTTTCTCCGACCTTCCCGAACTCGTTGCTACTCTTACCGTAAGTAAAAAATGATCTGCACCACAGATATGATAATATAGAAAAAACTCTATAAAATACAAAAGATCCTTGCTATAAGAACAAAAAATGGCATAACAAAAAACATATTTGCGCACAGACTTAAAAGAACACAATTTTATGTATAAGGAACAAACAAATGATCATAACAATCCTTGATGGAATTGTCGTAGTAATCATCCTGTTGTCCGCTTTTCTTGCTATGCTTAGAGGCTTTTCACGTGAAGTGTTATCGTTGATTTCTTGGGCAGTTGCAGCTGTTACGACACTGTTTTTATTCAAACCTGTCTTACCTTTCTTTGAACACTATCTCTCTAATAAAATGATTGCATTGATCACAACATTAGTCACAATTTTTATTATTGTTCTCATTATTACTTCAATTATTACAATGAAGATCTCTGATTTTATTATTGATAGTCGAATTGGTATCCTTGACCGTGCTATTGGTTTTATTTTTGGAGCACTTCGTGGTTTACTGATCATGGTCATCGGTATGTTGCTGATTAATGCACTGATTAAACCTGAGCTTCAAGCGAATTGGTTAAAAAATGCAAAAACAAGGCCTATTTTAGATTCATTGGGACAAAAAGTTTGGGAAATACTCCCAAAAGATATTGGATCTGTTCTTGAAAAGGCAGAAAATTTGTTTAAAGACAGCAATAAACATACGTATGAGAAACACTCTCATGAAAAGATAATTTTAAAAAATAGAGAATAGTTTTTCATGAGGAGAGAGAACTAAATGATGTAAAATGTGATATTAATGATTCCTCCGTATCACAACTGAAAGAATATGATGATAAAAAGTGATGTTTTCTGTCAAGAATTTTCATTAGATGATGATACCCTTCATGAAGAATGTGGAGTTTTTGGTATTCTTGGGCATGAAGATGCTGCAACATTAACAGCCCTTGGACTCCACGCACTTCAGCATCGTGGGCAAGAAGCGGCTGGGATTGTTTCTTACCATAATAAAATATTTCATCAAGAAAAGCATTTAGGTCTTGTTGGTGATCACTATACAAACCCCACAACACTTGCACGCTTACCAGGAAATCGTGCTATCGGACATACCCGTTATTCAACAACTGGAGAAGTGGCATTACGCAATGTTCAGCCCCTTTTTGCTGAATTAAAAGTTGGAGGTATTGCTATTGCGCATAATGGTAATCTTACCAATGGTCTCACATTACGCCGTGAACTCATCGCTTCTGGTGCTATCTGTCAATCAACGTCAGATTCAGAAGTTTTTCTCCATCTTATTGCCCGTTCACGTTATGAATCGTCCTCTGATCGTTTTGTTGATGCGATTAGGCAAGTAGAAGGTGGGTATGCTATGTTAGCGCTCACACGTACAAAGCTTATTGCGGCACGCGATCCAACAGGAATTAGACCTCTCGTGATGGGGGAACTTGATGGTAAGCCTATCTTTTGTTCTGAAACATGTGCTCTTGATATTATTGGAGCAAAATATGTCCGTGATGTTAAAAATGGAGAAATCATCATATGTGAAATACAAAAAAATGGGGAAATTACGAAAAAAATTATAAAACCAGAAAATACAAAACCAGAAAAACTTTGCTTGTTTGAATATGTTTATTTTGCCCGCCCGGACTCAATCGTTGGAGGGCGAAGTGTTTATACAACACGCAAAAATATGGGAATCCATTTAGCACAGGAAGCCCCTTGTGAGGGTGATGTTGTGGTTCCTGTTCCTGATGGAGGGACGCCTGCCGCAATTGGCTATGCACAAGAAATTGGAATTCCCTTCGAGCTTGGTATTATTCGTAATCACTATGTTGGTCGCACTTTTATCGAACCAACACAACAAATTCGCGCTTTTGGTGTCAAGTTAAAACATTCGGCAAACCGTCCTGTGATTGAAGGAAAACGTGTTATTCTGGTTGATGACTCTATTGTACGTGGAACAACATCCCTTAAAATTGTACGAATGCTTCGCGATGCAGGAGCAAAAGAAGTTCATATGCGCATTTCTAGCCCTATGATTTTTTATCCTGACTTTTATGGTATTGATACACCTAAAGCTGAAAACCTTTTAGCAAATCAATATCCAGATTTAAAATCTATGTGTGAGTTTATTGGAGCGGATTCATTAGAATTTCTTTCAACGGATGGATTATATCTTGCTGTAGCAGGGGAAAAACGGAATAACGCCGATCCACAATTTACTGACCATTATTTTACTGGATATTATCCTACGCATCTGGTTGATCAAGAAAATCTCTCCAAAATTCATCAATCATCTGTTCTTAAAACAAGAGATTAATGATGACAAAACGTGACTTTAGTCTCCATGGGCGTGTTGCACTTGTTACTGGCGCATCAAGAGGGATTGGTTATTATTTGGCACTCGAGCTTGCTGCACGCGGCGCTCATATTATTGCTCTTGCACGAACAGTCAGTGGACTTACTGAATTAGATAATCAAATCCGAGAAAAAGGGGCTCATGCAACCCTTGTTCCCCTTGACTTACATCATATGGAAAACATCGATACTCTTGCTATCTCAATTGCCAAACGCTGGAAAAAACTTGATATTATCGTTGCAAACGCAGGAATTCTTGGAACACTCTCCCCAATAGCGCATATAGAAAACACGGTATTTGAAGATGTTTTTCAAATAAATCTTTTCAGCCAATGGCGCTTAATGAAAGCCGTTGAGCCTTTATTACGTGAATCTGATGCTGGACGAGCCATCCTGTTATCCTCAAGCGTTGCGCATGCTGCGCGCCCTTTCTGGGGAGCTTATGCAGCCTCTAAAGCGGCTTTAGAGGTGATTGCCCGCTGTTGGGCAGAAGAACTCAAACAAACCCCTATTAAGATTAATTGTGTCAACCCTGGCGCCACACGCACTGCCATGCGCGCTGAAGCTATGCCCGGTGAAGATCCACAAACTCTCCCTTCACCACAAGAGGTCGCAAAAAAGATAGTACATTTGTTATCACCTGATTTAAATGAAACTGGAAAGCTCTTTAATGTCCATAAAAATCGGTTTGTAGATTATCACGTACCTGATTGATCATCATATGAGAAGTAAATCGTTTGACTCGCTCTTTTTCCTGTGCTTCTCGATAGAAGAATGAAGTACTTTATGATTCTTGGATAGCTTTAGCATCAGCCTTTTTCTCTTCTAAAGTAGCACGTTTATTATAAGCGATAAAACTACAGGGGAGAAAAATCATATAGCTAACAGCTGTAATCAATAAAGTTTCCCATGTGTAAGTCGCAAGAAAACCGACATAAATAACAATGACCAACATGCACGGTATAACGATATCGCGCCTTAAATTTTGATCAATTGTTTTTGCATTCCATACTGGTAAACGACTAATCAAAAGAAAAGCAATAATTACAGTATAAAGACTAAAAAATAATGCCCACCCCCAATTGGGAACCAAACCAAGAGTGCCTAAATAGGTAGGCAATAAAAGGAGTAATGCTCCTGCTGGTGCTGGAACCCCAACAAAATAACTTTTCTGCCACTTAGGTATATTGGTGTTATCCAACATCACATTAAAACGCGCTAATCGCAAACAACAAGCAACACAATAAACAAGGGCAGCAACCCAACCAATGTGATTTGCTTGATTCAAGATAAAGGAATAAACAATAAGTGCAGGGGTAACACCAAAATTTACAACATCAGCAAGAGAATCCATCTGTGCCCCAAAAGATGAACTACCATCTATTAAACGGGCAATGCGACCATCAGCGCCGTCTAAAACTGCGGCCAAAAGCACCATTAAAATAGCAGCTTCATAGCGATGTTCAAAAGCTAAACGAATGCTGCTCATTCCTGCACAAATTGCTAAAATAGTAATGATATTGGGAATGACATACCGCATTGATGTAGGTGAACGCCGCCGATTTGCAACATCATCATGCTGCCCCTCAGGATTGAATGAAGAAAATGGCGAAAAATTTTTCATTGTGAATCCTAATCGTATCTGAAATCCGTTGTGGCGCTCTTATCATCAAAAGAACCCAAAACTGTCTCTCCAGCAATTGCTGTCTGTCCAACTGCAACACGCAATTTCATTTCAGTTGGTATATAAATATCAAGGCGAGAACCAAAACGAATCAATCCAAATCGCTCACCAGTTATAACGGCATCGTTTTCTTTTGACCAGCAAACAATCCGGCGTGCAACCATTCCTGCTATTTGTACGATACCAATTTTACCATGTTTGCTATCAATCACTACCCCATTACGCTCATTAAACTGACTCGCTTTATCAAAGTCAGCATTGGTAAATCGACCTGGATGATAAACGATAGACTCTACTGTACCACTGATAGGAATACGATTAATATGGCATGAAAAAACATCCATAAAAATGGAAATACGGATCATTTCATCTTTCCCTAATCCTAATTCTTCAGGTGGAACACATGATTCCACAAATGAAATACGCCCATCTGCAGGAGACATAACCCAATTTGAATTCAAAGGAATCACACGATCTGGATCACGGAAAAAGTATATACACCACACCGTGAGAATGAGACCAAACCAAAACAACGGACTCCATATCCAACCAAGAATGAGCGAAACAACAAAAAACGCTACAATAAAAGGATAACCTTCTTTATGAACCGATACAAAGCTATTATGGAAAGATTGCAGAATACTCATATAATTTCCTATTCATCGTAAACTTAAACAAGCAACAAATCTTTTTGTTCCTCTTGTGTCTTTTTATGTATTTAATCAATCACTCCATATAAAGATATAGATTACATTTTGCTCTATTTATTTTTTACGATTAACAGCACTCGTCTCATCTTCTTCACGCATTTTACGTAATTTTTCTTCAGCTTTCGATGCTTCAAGCTGCTTATTCCACATTGAAGCATATAAACCTTTCTTACGTAAAAGCTCTGTATGCGTCCCATTTTCAATAATACGACCACTTTTAAGAACTAAAATTTCATCAGCATTGATAACAGTAGAAAGACGGTGAGCAATAATCAATGTTGTACGTCCACGGCTTACAATATCCAATGCTTGTTGAATTTCCTGTTCCGTTGCCGTATCAAGAGCCGATGTTGCTTCATCTAGAATAAGAAGTGGGGGAGCTTTTAAAAGTGTCCGTGCAATAGCCACACGTTGTTTTTCACCACCTGATAATTTGAGACCTCGCTCTCCTACCATAGACTGAAAACCTTCCGGTAAAATTTCAATAAATTTTGATATTTGTGCCATTTCAGCAGCTTTGCGCATTTCTTCATCTGTAGCACTTGGACGCCCATAGCAAATATTATAGGCAATTGTATCATTAAATAACACCGTATCTTGTGGGACCATGCCAATCGCTTCACGCAAACTCTTTTGTGTTACGTCACGAATATCCTGCCCGTCAATTGTGATAGAGCCCGCATCAACATCATAAAACCGAAAAAGCAACCGGGAAATAGTTGATTTACCTGCACCAGATGGACCGACAATGGCGACTGTTTTTCCTCCAGGAACTTTAAAATCAATATCTCTGAGAATCTGACGTCTCGAATCATAGGAAAACTTCACCTGATGAAAACAAATGGTCCCATCGCTTATCTCTAACGGTTTAGCATCCGATTTATCAACGATCTCCTTCTGAACATCTAAAAGATCAAACATTGCTTCAATATCCGTTAGACCTTGTCGAATATCACGATACATTGAACCAATAAAATTCAGTGGAATGGAAAGTTGCATTAAAAGTGCATTAATAAAAACAAAATCTCCTAAAGTTTGTGTCTTATAAAAAACTTCATAAGCTGACATCAGCATCATGACCGTCATTCCAAGACCAAAGATAAGAGTCTGACCAAAATTAAGCCAGCTTAACGATGTCCAAATCTTTGTTGCGGCTTTTTCATAACCTACCATAGAAGCATCAAATCGATCGGCTTCTAGAGTTTCATTACCAAAATATTTGACCGTTTCAAAATTCAAAAGAGAATCAACAGCGCGAGTATTCGCCTCAGTATCCGCTGTATTCATTTTTTGCCGAATACGAATACGCCAATCACTCGCCTTAATGGTAAACAAGATATATAATCCAACCGTTGCAACAACGATGAGAAGATAATGCCACCCATAACTTATGTAAAATACCAGTGCCGTTAATATAAATTCTAAAACTGTCGGTACTGTACTAAGAATTGAAAATCTTACGATCGCTTCAATTCCTTTTGTTCCACGCTCAATCACACGAGAAAGCCCGCCTGTTCGGCGTTCCAAATGAAATCGCAAGGATAACTCATGCATATGTACAAAGGTTTTATAAGCTAATTGACGAACAGCGTATTGACCAACAGTAGCAAAAAGGGAATCGCGTAATTGATTTAATCCAGCCTGCATAATACGCGCGACGTTGTATGCCAAAACGAGCATGATGGGAATAATCCAACTGGATGGAAACCATTCAGGTAGCTGAAAGCTTGAATCAAGCACATTCGTAGAATATTTAAAGAAATACGGTACAGATATGAGAACGAGCTTAGCCAAAACAAGATAAAATATTGCCCATAGCACACGCATTTTTAGATCACGCCGACCTACTGGCCACATATAGGGCCATAAATTGTAAAGTGTGTGCAGAGTTTTCCCTGTATCTGATGATACAGTTTTTGTCATTTCATTGCGTTTCATAAAGTCCTTACTTCTCTATCATCCGCACAAACAGGCAAAATACCCCCTTGCGGTTGTTTATAGGCTCATCTCTTCATTACGCTTCCAATAAGCTATCCCCACTTGTTATTTGAAGTTAGACTGTTTTTGAAAAAGGAACAAGAAATAATCCACTATACAATTTATTATTTTGATCTGTATTTTCATACCACTCTGCTGCAAACAAATTTTCAACTTTTACATGCTTTTTTTTCAATTCTGCCTGAAGCCACTTTTTTGTTTTACCAATCTCTTTAAGTCCATCATCAATAACTTCACCATTTTCTATTAAAATCGTCGATTTCTTTCCCTCGTCCTTTTTAATGACAGTGCAATCACCATTGGTTTCCAAACGAACAAAAGCAGCTTCATGTAAGTAACACCCTTTAAGACGTAACATCGTAATGAGATCATTAATATTGATCCCTAAGTTCTTAATCTTATCCATTTGGAAAACTCCATCTAAAACTAATGTGACATTCCGCCCTGCAATAAGACGACGAAAAAAAACTGAATAGCGTGCAAAAAAATTAAAAGATGTAATCAAGGTTTGCCAGATGAATAAAACAAGCAATAATTGAAGGCTACTAATATTCTGATTATAAATAACGCCTCCAATAATACCTCCCATGACAAAATTACTGACCAAATCAACGGGTGTCATCTGACTAAGACTCCCCC
Organism: Bartonella sp. AS69XJJH; assembly: GCF_042195585.1. Taxonomy (NCBI): domain Bacteria; kingdom Pseudomonadati; phylum Pseudomonadota; class Alphaproteobacteria; order Hyphomicrobiales; family Bartonellaceae; genus Bartonella; species Bartonella sp. AS69XJJH. The sequence goes on from NZ_JBHIOO010000002.1 coordinate 101,774, forward strand.
GCCCCGTCGTTCTTAAAATAAATAAGAAGGCAACAAGACCTACAGCCAGCTTAAGCGCGATATATCCATAATGATATAAAAATTCCATCAAATTTTCTCCCTTTATTTATGTAAGCTGCTGGAATAGGAAAATTAGAATCGTTTTATTTCCCACAAAGTTATGCGCTCACCACTCTGCGGATCCTTACTGTCTTTTAAAAGAACCCCCTCGGCTGCAAGCTCATCACGAATTGTATCCGCAGCTTCCCACTCTTTATTATGGATAAGTCGTAGTCTTTCGGCAATGCGCTGATCAATAAATTTTGTATCAAGGAAAGTTTTTTTCATAAATAATGGGCAGTCTATTTCTTTAATCCATTCTTGTCGTAACAGTCCTAATAAATTCATCCCATTAGCAAGAGCCAAAGCATTCCCTCCTTTATAAAACTCTCGTAAAAGAGTTAGTGCTTTTGGAGTATTAAGATCATCACTGAGTGCATCTATCAAAGTATCATCAATTGCTTCATTGTTTTCCATCTCACTTTTTTTGCTGCGAAGCAATTCATACCAACGATACAGTTCGCTGCTCGATTGTATTAAACGCTGCGCAGTCCAATTTAATGGTTCACGATAATGCGTTTGCAACATCGAAAAACGCGCAGACAAACCAGCCCAATTTTGCTTCATTTCATCGGTTAAAATACCATTAAACTCCAAAAAATTATTCTCTAAAACAGAACGAATAGTTATGAAATTGCCAAAGCTTTTCGACATCTTTTTGCCTTCAACTTGTAAAAAACCATTATGCATCCAAAAATTAGCCATTCTCTCCGTCCCAAAAGCTGAACAACTTTGTGCAATCTCATTTTCATGATGAGGAAAAATTAAATCAACTCCACCACCATGGATATCAAAAACATTAGCGGTCGGATCATCACAGGTTAAACCACCGCCATAGGGCGCTAATAACTTTGCCATTGACATCGCAGAACATTCAATATGCCAACCTGGACGACCTAAAACAGGAATTCCGGCCGGCGATTCCCAACCCGGCTCCCCTTCCACAGAAGGCTTCCATAAAACAAAATCCATCTCTTCCCTTTTATAAGCAGCAACATCAATACGCGCCCCCGCCCTCATTTCATCTAAAGAACGATTTGCAAATGCCCCATAATGGGGAGGATTTTTTATGCTACTTACAGAAAATAATATATGATTTTCCGCTTTATAAGCGTGCCCCTTTTCAAGCAATCTTTCAATTAAAGAGCGCATCTCCTCTAAATGCTCGGTTGCGCGTGGCTGGCTAGTTGGCAATAGACAACCAAGTGCTATTGTATCTTGTTGAAACTGGAAATATGTACGTTCTGTTAATTGACGAATAGCGTCATTCAGTGACAAGTTTGGATATTCGCAAGCTGCTCGTGCATTAATTTTATCATCAACATCTGTAATATTACGTGCATATAGAACATGCTCATTGCCATAAACATGACGCAATAAACGAAATAAAACATCAAAAACAATGACAGGGCGTGCATTTCCTATATGCGCATAATCATAAACTGTCGGGCCACAAACATAAAGACGTACTCTTGTCGCATCTATTGGTGTAAAATTTTCTTTTTTACGTGTCAGCGTATTATAAAATCGCAACTCTTTCATTATTAACTCCATGGACGATATTATGCACCGCTCCTTTTAGATGTATCTTATCTCAACTTATCCTATTACGCGGTTTAGGCTCAAAAATTTTATCCTATAGTAAATTCTTCTTACCATTTTCCATTGTATTCACGGCTGTATTCATCATTTATCATAAAAACAATCTATTTTATTTGATTGAACAAAAGCATTCTATCATTAGAGATGCTTTCCCTCTTTAAACAAAACGAACTTAGAAAAAATTCTATAGGCAAAAATCTATGTGAAAAATAGATCGTTTGCAGGAAGCAAATCTTAAATTTTAAACTACACAAAGCTTTGTCAGTATTTTCAATAATTCCACAACGGGTTCCTTACTGCCTCTTACGCCCTATATTTTAAATCAACAATTGAGAATAATGCAGCAATTAACTCTATTTTTTTACATCGTTCTCATGACAAAATTATTTTATCTGTACAGAGTTTTATTCAAAGAAAGCGATCAAAATAATGCGTAATAGATTGATGAACATCATTATTTTAATATTTCTTGTCATTTCAACGCCAGCCTTTGCGCAACAATCTCCACCTTATGAAAAAAAATTACTCCGATTAGCAGAAATTTTGGGATCATTGCATTCTCTCCAAAATCTTTGCGAGCCTCCAACAAACCAATGGTATGATTATATGAATGCACTGATTGAAGCAGAACACCCCATTCCACAAAGACGTGCTTATTTTTATGAAGCGTTTAATGAAGCTTATCGTGCTTTCTCAGAAAATTATCATCATTGTACACAAGCAGCCATTGAAGCCAATCAAAGATACATTGAGGAAGGAAGAATTTTATCTGAAAATCTCCTCATGCATTATAAATAATTAATCTATACAAAAAGTATCTCCCTTAATTTTAGCGATATCAGTGATACTCCTCTCACAAATGCGAGGAACAATAAACCAGCTCTGAAAATAGAGAGATTTTTAAAGAATAATGTCTCAATACGCTTTTATTCGTATGAGCGCCTTTTCCCATACAAAATCGCTCTTTGGCTTCCCCCCCCCATACCTCAAAGAACAAAGATTTTTAACTAAATTTGCTCTGTAAATAATCTAGGTTCTTGTTGAACAAGATTCCTCTTGGCTTCTAACGTATGTAATTTGCTTCATAGTTCCTACAAACAATCCTAAGAATATTTACCACGCATAAAAAAACACTTATGTGCAAAAGAGTCTGACATACCCTATATCAACACTCTAAAAGATGATATTTTACGGCATACTTATAATTTAAATCTGTTACACCAAAGTTTCTATAAATTTAACAGGCTCTCCTTGTGACGGTGTGACAATTTCACCTTCCCACATAACGCGCATACCACGGATAATAGTCCCAACAGGCCAACCTTTAACTTTTTGACCATCATAAGGTGTCCAACCGGCACGCGAACCAATTAAGCTATTCGTGATAATTTCTTCTCTCTTAAGATCAACAATGGTTAAATCAGCATCGTACCCAACAGCAATACGCCCTTTGCAGCTTATACCAAAAATACGACTAGGGCCATGTGAAGTAAGATCAACAAAACGTTCAAGAGATATTTTCCCTGCATTCACATGTGTTAACATAAGTGCTGCTGTTGTTTGCACCCCTGTCATTCCTGAAGGTGAAGAGGGATAAGGTTTAAGCTTTTCTTCAAGAGTATGAGGCGCATGATCTGAGCCTAAGACATCAATAATTCCTTGTTGAACACCGTACCAAAGAGCTTCACGGTGGCGCGACTCACGAATAGGCGGATTCATCTGAATGAGTGTACCGAACTTCTTATAATCATCAGCCGTGAGAGTCAAATGATGTTGTGTCACTTCAATTGTTGCAACATCCTTATGTTTTTTTAAAAAATCAATTTCTTCTTCTGTCGAAAGATGGAGCACATGAATCCGTGCCTTCGTCTCATGGGCAATTTTTACCAAACGCTGTGTACATTTTAATGCCGCAACTTCATCACGCCAAATCGGATGTGACGATGCATCCCCTTCAATACGCAATATTTTACGCTCTTTGAGCCTCGCCTCATCTTCAGAATGAAAAGCTGCACGACGGCGTGTATTCTTCAAAATAAGGCGTACACTTTCATCATCATCAACCAAAAGGTCACCGGTAGAGGACCCCATAAAGACTTTAATTCCAGCCGCCCCAGGAAGTCTTTCTAACTCAGAGATTTCATGGGCATTTTCACGCGTTCCTCCAACCCAAAATGCAAAATCACAATGCATTCGATGAAATCCGCGTTTAACCTTATCGCTTAATGTTTCTTCTGATGTTGTCAATGGATTGGTATTAGGCATTTCAAAAACTGCCGTAACACCCCCTAACACAGCAGAATACGAGCCACTTTCCAAATCCTCCTTATATTCATTTCCTGGCTCACGAAAATGCACTTGGCTATCAATAATTCCTGGTAAAATATGAAGTCCCGTACAATCAATGACCTCACTAGCCGATGCACATGTAAGGTCGCCTATTTCAGCAATACGACCATTTGTAATACCAATATCACGCTTGCTTCTCCCATCATGATTCACAAGTGTTGCACCTTTAAAAATTGTATCAAATGTTTTAAACATAGCCACGCTCCTTACATATTGCTCACTTATCGATTATGTAACTTTGAGCAGAAAGGCAAGAACCATGATTGAAAAACAAAATGCCATTTGCTTAAAAAACCGCAGGCTTATTCAAATTACAGGCGAAGAAGCAACAGATTTTCTACAATCCCTTATCACGACAGATGTAAAAAAAATCAGCCCACAGGAACTTTTTCCTGGAGCCCTTTTATCCCCACAAGGAAAGGTTCTTGCTGATTTTCTTATCGGAAAAAAAGAAGATGGTTACCTGATTGATATCAGAATGCCTTTAGCTGATACGCTTCACCAACGTCTGTTACTCTATAAGCTGCAAAAAAAAGTAGAAATTACACAACCATTACAAGAACTTGTTACAGTTTCTTTGAATAAAGAATCAGAAGCTTTAAATTTTGATTCAAGTTTTGTTGATAAACGCTTCCCACAACAAGAAAAAATAATACGAATCTATGGCAAAAAACCTTTTTTGACTTCAGAATATCATTACACATGGAATCAATTGCGTATCCGTTATGCAATTGCGGAAAGCGATCAAGACTATGAAATTGGTAAAGTCTTTCCTCATGATATTAATTACGATCAAATCAATGGACTCTCATTCAATAAAGGATGTTATATTGGACAAGAAATTGTTTCACGAATGCACCACCGCCGTGCAGCACGTCGCCGTATTTTTATTGTAAAAGGCCAGTGTGAATTACCCCCTCAATCTAGTATTGAAGCAGGAACTAAAGTGCTTGGCTACTTGGGAACGTGTGTAGAAAATGAGGCTCTCGCTTTAATGCGTATTGACCATGTCAAAGATTCTATGGACCATAACATCCCCTTTACTGTAAAAAACATTCCTGTCACTATAAACGTTGCTGAAAATATGAATTTTACCTTTCCTTAAAATACTATAGAAAATACGCATGGCTAAAGCTGAATTATTAAAAAATGGAGAAGCACGCGCTTGGCAAAGAATGCTCTCTGGACGCAGACTTGATCTTCTCAACCCTTCTCCTTTTGATATTGAAATTGAAGATATTGCCCATGGACTTTCTCGTGTGGCACGTTGGAACGGTCAAACACGAGGAGAGCATGCCTATTCTGTTGCTCAACATTCACTTTTGGTTGAACAAATATTTCAAAAACTTTTTCCACAATCGGGAAGCAACGAATGTCTTTATGCTCTTCTTCATGATGCTCCAGAATATGTCATCGGCGATATGATTTCCCCCTTTAAAGCCGTCATAGGAAAACAATATGAAAGCATTGAAAAGGGCATCCAAGATGCTATCCACATGCGCTTTTCTCTTCCCGTTGATCTTTCTCAAAAACTTTTAAAAAAAATTAAACAAGCCGACCGTATCGCTGCATATTATGAAGCAATTACGCTTGCTGGATTTAATACAGGAGAAGCCCTTCGCTATTTTGGCTCTCCCAATAATATTTTACCCGATGATCTTGATTTATCCTCCTATTCTACCCAACAAATTGAAAACGCATTTTTAACGCGCTTTAATGACTTGGATGCCCAAAGATTATAACCTCTTCGCATTGTTGATTCCTTGTCATTACAGAAACATCACACTGATTTATAACAATAATTCATTGTTTATTCATATTGAATGAGGCCCCCGAATAACGTAGGATTCTCTCATTTCAAATCTGTTTATATTGAATCAATCAAAATCATTCTCTTGCACGTCAAAAGCGGGGCTGGTGTGTGGGTAAAAATGAGGAAAGAAAGGAGTAAAAATGGCTCTTATGAACCGTCTTAAGTGCCAAGGACTGTCGCAACATTGGGGGCTGGCAAATATAATGATGGCGCTGGCTTGTTACTTCATAAGCGTAAAGATGGAGGTGCTCAATGGATTTACCGTTATACCATTCACGGGCGTCGTCGTGAAATGGGCTTGGGGGCTTTAAGAGATGTCTCTTTAAAACAAGCGCGTGAATTGGCAAATGGGGGGCGTTCTGTTTTACGTGAAGGTCGTGACCCCATTAAAGAGCGCAATAAACAAAAGCGTGAAGCAATAAGCAATCTCCATTATTTAAAAGATATTGCTTTAGATACTTTTGAAACTCGTAAAGCTGAATTAAAAGGGGATGGTAAAAATGGACATTGGTTTTTACCATTACGCCTTCATATTCTCCCCAAATTAGGCTGTCTGCCCGTTTCTGAGATTACACAAACAGAGATACGTAATACCCTTGCCCCTATTTGGCATACAAAAGCTGATACAGCTCGTAAAGCACTGAACCGTCTTAATATATGTCTCAAACATGCGGCTGCATTAGGTTTGAATGTTGATTTACAAGCAATAGAAAAAGCACGCGCGCTCTTAGGCAAACAACGCCATAAAACGAAAAATTTTCCAGCTATGGATTGGAGAAAGATTCCGGCTTTTTATCAAACGCTTTGTCAAAAAACAACTATGACACAACTGGCTTTGCGTTTGCTTATTCTTACAGGGGTTCGTACCAATCCTTTGTGTCATATCCATAAGGATCAAGTTGAGGGTAATATATGAACAATCCGTGGCTCGAGAATATGAAAGGACAACGTGATGCTACAACAGAATTTCGTGTGCCTTTATCAACAGAAGCATTAGAAATTTTAAAACAAGCGCGCTTGCTTTCTCGCAATGGTTTCTTTTTTTCTGCAACCGGTCGGGGACCCCTCGCTGAGAAGTGTATGGCTCAATATATGAAACGTATTGGACTTGAAGCCTGCCCGCATGGCTTTCGCTCTAGTTTACGCAATTGGCTTGCTGAAACAACCGATGCCCCCTATGAGGTCGCTGAAACTATTTTAGCTCATACGGTCGGCGGTAAAGTAGAACGTGCCTATCGTCGTACTGACTATCTAGAACAGCGCCGTGTCTATATGGATAAATGGGCGGCTTATGTCACCAGTCAATCTTAAGATATGGGGTGCATAACCCCATGATCTGTGGATAACTTTAGCTCTCTTCTCTCTCATTCTTTCTCAATAAGATTCATAAATTATCACATTACAAATTATATGATAAAATATTGTTTTCTATGAATAAAACATCTTTCTAAATGAACCAAAATGTGGTTAATAAATAGTTATGATTTGTTCTCATTTTGATAGAAAGGATTTTAGTATGACAGAAAATGATATTCTTTTAACAGACCGTGAAAGTGCAAAATTGCTTCATATGAGTGTCTCAACATTCCGCCGTCATGTTACCAATGGCTCTCTCCCCAAACCCCTAAAATTTGGTTTTTTATCCCGTTGGTTACAATCGAATCTTTTGAATGTCATCGAACAAGCAAAACAGCAACGTCAAAGTGACGCGGCATAAAAAAAAACCTTGTCACGTAAGGACGGACAAGGCTTTCTCAAACTCATCACCCTAGAGTTAGCATAATCCGTCCTATGGTGCAATATTCATAGGATAAAAAACATGTTTTCTTATATAAATGCTCGGGGCATCACAAATGCCTTGCGTGGGGTTTGGCATGGATATTATGGAATAGCCCGTTGTCCTGCTCATGATGAATAGGCTGCCTAGCTTATCCCTTTCTCATGGACATGATGGGCGTCTCTTACTCACTTGTTATGCTGGCTGCTCTTTTAGAGAGATCATACAAGCGCTCATCAGAATTAGCTTGCTGGGGAAACAAGCCTTTTTTGATAAAGCTTATGATCAGACGCTTTCTTTATCCAAACAGATTTCTGCTGATCTCAAACGAGCAAAACAGAAAACAGAGAGAGCAAAAGCAATTTGGCAACAATGCCAACCAATCAAGAATACTTTAGCAGAAACCTATTTACGTATGCGGGGTATTACATGTGATTTGCCTGCTGATTTACGCTTTCATAGCAAATGTCCACACCCTTTAGGGATTACACTACCCGCGTTGGTTGCTCTTGTTAAGGGTGCTGGCTCCTTTGCCATTCATAGAACCTTTTTACAAGCCAATGGCTGCAAAACCGATCAGAAACCAGCAAAAGCCATGTTGGGTTCTGTCATGGGCGGTGCTGTGCATTTAAGTCAATCCAATCCCAAACATCTGGTCATTTGTGAAGGCATTGAAACGGGGTTGTCTCTTCTGTCTGGGTTGTTATCAGAGCCCGTTGATTTATGGGCATCTCTTTCAACCAGTGGCATGATGCGTGTGAATTTACCCCATACAAAAGAACGTCTGACAATTGCAATGGACGGCGATGATGCGGGTCGTAAAGCAGGTTTTACCCTAGCCAAGCGTGCTTATAGCCAAGGCTTTGAGGTCTTTATCATGCAAGCTCCTAACGCTTTAGATTTCAATGATTTTCTCTATTATTCAAGGTAAGTAATATGACAAAAGATAATCAAAATATTTTAGAGAATAATACCCCCGTCAATGATAACGATAATGTCTCTTTAAACGAAAATACTTGTTTAAAAGCCATTCCTTATGAAGTCGCCTTGCAACAAAATGGTTGGGGGGAATTACAACAAGATTGAGAGTGCTCTTTTACCCGTTGAGCCTTTTAGCCTCTTACAGCTTCCAATGCCATTCATGGACTATATTTATGACGTTTCAGAGCGTCAACAAGCTCCAATGGATTTTATTGCTGTCTCTGCTTTATGCGGTTTGGCGGCTGTCATTGGTAATGGCGTGCGTATTGCTCCAAAACAGCATGATGATTGGAAAATTGTTCCTAATCTCTGGGGCGCTCTTATTGGACAACCTTCAACCATGAAAACACCTACCATGAAAGCCGCTTTAGCTCCTATCACTTGCCTTCAAAAGCAATGGTATAAAGACTGGTTAAAGCAGAAAGAGAGACAAGAAATTGAAGAGAGATTTGAAACTTTAGACAACTCAGAAAAGAAAAACTTACGATAATAGAAGTCATTTGGGAGTATTGATGGTATTACGTGAATATCAGCTACAATATCATCTGGATTTATATTACTCGTAATTGCCATTTTGGATGCATGGCTCATTTGTTCTGCGAACTATTGGACTTGAATGTTTAATCTATAAAGCTCGGTATTGATGATATTAGAATAAAAGCCATCTTGATTTGTAAGTTTAATCGAATGCAAATTGAGAACATTCGATATAATAACAATCGTATGCTTCTTAGCTATAGCCCCCTTTAAGTAAGATAATAAGGCCACCTGCTATACTGTTCTGATTGGGGTTGAGCTCAGCTTTATAATAAACATCAAGCTTAAAAATACCGTTCGCTTATTTTGAGTTACATCAAGCTGAAATACCTATAATTCTTTCTCATCAAAAATCTTGAATAAAAAAGGCAAGTTGCCGCTTAAATTACTGCTAATATTAAAAAAATCAAAGCCAATTTTGCCACCATCTTTGACACTTTTAGTATATGAGATTTCGATACATGAGACAAGCACCATATCGTTCTTCCATCGGTATGTCCTATATCTATTCACGAAACATCGCTGCTTTAGAGTGGGAAATATTATATATTTGTAGCAATTTCTTTTAATGTATTCATATCAAAATACAAATCCGATACCTTTCGGCAAAATTTATCAAGATAAATAAACAATTCATCAGAGATATATCTTTTTTTCTCGAATTCTCATTAAATCCTCAGTTTTATTATTTAACGGATGCGCTTCAAAATTACTTGCACGATTTCCTGCTAATTTGGTAGGCATATAATGATTTATGATGTTACAAAAACTACAATCTAAAGGGCCAGAAACATTACTTCCAACCATACCAACGTAGTTATTTTTATTCTCAAAACACTTATATAATTCTTTAATATTACTTGCAAATGGCTTATAGACAAAAGCATTATAGCCATATTCGTGAATTTTTTCATAACCACATTTCACGAATGTCTCATCAGCGATATTTAAGAAACCCAAATCTGGAATTTTTGAAGGAAGTTTCATAGGCTGTTCTATTCCAAACAAATTATTCTTATCTATCCTATCAATAAAATAATTCCACTGCTCAAAATTAATACTTGCATTGAAATCAATAATAAATTTTACATTTTTGTTTTCATTAACAATTGCAATTGTATCATCCAAATACTGATTCGATGATTTCAATTTTATCAAATCGTAATTACGTATCTCATCATCAATAATTGCACCTATTCCTATCGTTTTAATAGATTTCATTAATCCAGAATTAATAATTTTAGCCATTTCAACTTTTTTAAAAAAATCTTCCAACCCAAAGAAATAGCTTAAAGAATTTGCAAAGTGTTTACTTTTATTTATTGATCGTTCATTTATAGATTTTATAAAATCGTCCGGCATTTCTCCGTGACTAGGTGACAATGGCAACTCCATAGCAAAGGGCGAAATAACTTTATCCTGAGCAGTAAATAAAATTATCAGTTCTGTTTTTTCAACTAATACACCAGAAGAACTGTGAAAAGAATCCGATAGTTTATATTTATTGGTGTAAACTCTGATGCGTATATCCATATTTTATCTCACAGTCAGAAAAAAAATCCCGTATCATATTTAACTGAAATGTATTCTCATACTTTTTTCTATTTTCAAAATTAACTAAAATGAACTCGGGAGTAGCGATACGTATTAGAGCTAACACTTCTGCCAAATCGAATCTCTCCGATAAAGTAATCGTCACACTATATGGTACGCTATCTTTTTTCATACATTCTATGTTACGCACCCACGTTTGTTTATATTTTTTACTGTCTAGATTTCTTATCTCTGAAATAACATCTGTGCCTATTTGTATCCCTAAAAAGAACGGATTACTCTTTAATAGCTTCAAATATGGTTGAATATAGATGTGCCCCCCTGTTGCAATCCGAAAATATTTTTTACAAATGAGACACATACAAGTATATTTATGAAGTAAATCATAATCGAGCTCAAAAGGCTCTCCACCAGAAAGAATAATAAAATCAGATTTTATGTCATTTATTGTATATAAAGATTCAGGCAACGTGTCATCTCTCACCATACATTCCATCGAATACGGACAATAATTGCACCCCGCACTGCAATTTTTATTACAAATTACAATATTATCGCCCATGAAATTTCTTATTCAAGTTCATATAATCCAATACTAATTGTTTCATGAAAATATTTTGGTATAGACAAAGATCAGAAATTTTTTTTAGCCACAAACGCTTTTATCATTGGTAAAGCTTCATCCTTTGATATAGACAGCAAATGAGAAATATAGTCTATCCGTTCTTCTAAATTGAGAGATAATCTCGGACTGGTGAAAAATGTTAAGATATCCAATTCCGGACTGGCTTCTTGACATAAATCCCAATCCACTACCATAAAAGAACTATCAGGAGTAACAATGATATTATCAGGATGTAAATCTCCATGTGATAAGATTATATTCTTGCTTAATCGATCTTGAAAGATCTTATTGATTTGATCAATAATCGCCTTTTGATGTAGCAAATCCATTTGGCTCAATACAGTACCTCGGATAAACTCCCATTCGACTACTTCATCGCAAAGTGTTATCAAATTTGGTGCAGGATAGAGACTTTGTCGAAAAGAGCCATCCTTGATGTTTTCATTAATGCACGATGCTTCCGGATAAATTTGCCCATAGCAAAACTCTTGATGCTTGCGTTTCAAGAAATGTTGTTTTGACGATTGTGCATTTTCAGGCTGTAACCAAATGATTTCTTGTTTTCTGACAAAAATAATTAAAGCAGACACCCCAAAAATCACAGCCATAATCACTGCCAACCACAAATTAGCTTGCCAGAATGTTGAAAAAACATAACCGTATAAAAAACTGAATGCAAAGGATACAACAGCTGTAATAATGGCTGTGAATGATAAAACAGTCGCGATAGCTTTGGGATCAATCAGTGAATCTATAAGAAGAGACGACAGATAAGATCGATAAGCAGATTTAAAAACACATAGCAGTAAAAATCCTAATATAAGAGCCGCAATGATTTGAAATGACATGAGAAAAAAAGCAATGGTTACCATACAACCAATCATTAAGACGGGAAAAATAGGATTTTGAAACTTTGAAAAATACTTCTGAAACAATATATTGGAACTTGCTGAAAAAAATTCCCAATGATAAAAATAATCGAAACCAAAATAGCAGGTTGAAATGGCAAAAAATCAGAAAATGCGATAGAAACAGTTCGATTATTAACCAAAATAGCAAAAGCTGAAACTGCACTTAAAAAAATAAGAGTGAAGCGATAAGGATTTTTGACTTCTTTACGGCTGGCGCACATAACTGTGAAAATATTCGGATGAGCGTTGATATGAAAACTATCTAATCCCTTCGTCAGTTTTGAAAACATAAAAATAGCAAAAATTAATGAAAGGACTTGAAAAATCACAGGCAATGCAGGATGCACATAATAAAGTATTCCCCCTAAAAAAATAAGTACCGTTGTTACACTATAGGTAACAGCAGCCACTTCGGACTTAACGGAAAACAGTGTGCGATGCTTTGGTACTACAGAAAAGAGTAAACTATCTTCCGCACCTGAGAAACAAGCGGCTGCTAATGTAATACACAACAAATAAGTGGCGTAAGCAAAATATGCATAATTCATAAAAAGAGCTAAAAAACCGCAAAGAAAGAAAAACAGCCCAGTATAAATAACGCGTTTACTTCCATAAACATCTGATAATAAACCCAAGGGGACTTCTAATATCAAAGGAAGCAATAAAAAATAACTACCGATTAAAACAATATCCGCTTGCGACAAATGCAATTTTTCAGACAAAAAAAGTGGTAAAACAGCAACCACTAGAGCAGTAGACTTGCTAACACTATAAATCTTAAATTGCTTAACCTTATCCACAAAACACCTTCCCACGACATCCGCTACATGCGCCAGACTCTTTCAAAGATTTTAAAACGCTTTGAGCAGACCAATCTATTGCCTCATAATTTTGTAGATTCCCAAAAGCTTCTGAATAAAAGCAATTTTTTAAATCTCCATTATAGTCCAATACCAAGGATGAAAATGGAAATAAACACATTAACGGCGACGAAACGTACGTAGAATTCTCGCCTAAGTAATAATTAATACAATTTACAAAATTTTGTGACGTCTATGAGATTTTCCTTTCTTGGAACTTTTTATCTATATAAATCTGGAGGGGGGGATTCTTTCCTTGATAATTCAGCTCTCAAATGAAAAAGTGAAGCGTTTGGCGGAAGAGTTTTGTTTCTTGAAGCCTTAGATCGATCCTTTGTATTATTTTTTCTAGAAAAACTAAATGACGACGTATCGAGCGGGCTGCATCCGATATAATCGACATTTTTGCTTATACAAAAATCGATAAAATTAATAATATTTTTTAGAATCTCTTTGGTAACTGTCGCTCTTATTCCTATACTTTGAAGAGGTTGAAGATTCTTAACTGTTTCAATGTTTTTCCACACGCGATCAAATTTATTCGCCCCCGTATATCATAATATCCTTGGACACTAATCGAATCCATAAAAATAACAATTTCTTTTATGTCATACTGTAAAATCCATAAATTTTTATGCAATAAGATGCCATTGGTATTTAATTCAACAGGCAGACCTAGTTCATTCAACGTTAATAAAATATCTTTAAGCTTCGGATGCATTAAAGGTTCTCCCCCCAGAAAGCATCACTGAGGCAGCTCCTTTTTCTTTCAACATTCTAAATAAGGATATTAAACTTTCTGGAGTATGCCATTTTTTTTCCTTAATCTTCCAGCAATCGCACATGGTACAAGGGCTATTGCAATTCTGGATAAATATGTATAGTAGGTGTTACAGGTACCCATAATTTTTTAAGATCAAAAATCGAATCTGACGCACTAATCAAGTTTTCCTTCTTTAAAAGAAAACCATTCTTTTCTAGTTCTCTTAACAAGATTGAAAAATCTGATGCTAAATCTCTGTCTCTACATTAAGCTTTGCCGCAACAGTTTCATTTTTTGATTCTGTAAAAAACTGAATCAATTAAAATTATAGCTGAATCATTAAGCACAATAATCTGAAAATCATTTAATCTAGTTATGCTATTCTCGTCGAGATTAATACGAAACATTTCCCCTCCTAAATTGTTTCTTAATAATACAATGGATAAAGGCACTGCTGCGCCCTTATCCTACTTGTTTATTTTTTTCTATCTCGCACCAATGGTTTATAACAAGTTAAAGCTGCACTATACACAGTGCCAATTACCTGTGATCTTTTATATGACATAATATCCTCATCATATTGTTATTATGTACCTTATTTATATTCAAGACAATTAGTATTTTGTAAAAAGCCTAGAAATTTACAACTTTATAATTGTAAAGTCAATTTAACTGCATTATGCAATATTCAGTTTGGAAAAAAATTGGCCTATACCAGTATAAATCGAAAAACTCTTGTGCTCAGCTAATTTCCATTTTAATTATTAATTTCATTCAAAAAATATTATTCCTGATTTCAATGGCTATTTCACTTCAATCGCAATAAGAAATATGCAATGCTCTGCTTTATCACGTAATTTTAAAAAGGTTTTTTTGGGCTGAAATAAAGAATAGTTGTTGCGTAAATCAGCTTCTCAGAAGAAAAATTTTTCAATTATTTTTCTGTTTTAATTGTAATTTTGTGAAATCTACTTGCGGTGAAATTACCTTTAAAAGAGGTTCTACTCGGCGCCAAAATACAAACTTTTATTTCTTATTAAAGATACAATCATATTGATTTATAATGATAATCTAGCGTTATTCATATTGAATTAGCCCCTCGAATAACGCAAGATTCTCTGATTCCAAACCTGTTTATGTTGAATCAATCAAAACCACTCGTTTGCACATAACAAGCGGGATGAGTGTGTGGATCAAATTTGTATAAGAAAGAACTAAAAATGGTTCTTATGAATCGTCTTAAGTGCCAAGGACTGTCACAACATTAGGGGCTGGCAAATAGTGTGATGGGTACCGGCTTGCTTCTTCATAAGCGTAAAGACGGAGGTGCTCAATGGATTTACGGTATACTCTTCACGGGCGCTGTCGCGAAATAGGATTGGGTGCCTCAAGAAAGCTTTCTTAAAAAAGCACATGAATTACTAACCCAATCGCGTTCTGTTTTGCATAAGAGACGTGACCCCATTAAAGAAATAGAAAAATCACAGCTCAAATTGTATACAAAATATATGCACATTCATTATCAAAACAACAAATATTCTCTTGTTAAAATTCTCATCTTAAACTGAATTTTATTTTAATTTATAATTATTTTAATTTATAAACTTCATTATCCGCTGGGAAAGCACGAGAGGTGACATCCTCTGCATAATTCTTTATTGCAGTTTCCATGGCTTGTTCAAGGTTTCCATAACGGCGTACAAATTTTGGCACATGAGCACCATAGCCCAACATATCTTCCATAACCAATACTTGTCCATCACACTGATTGGATGCACCAATACCGATCGTAGGGATAGAAAGCTTTTCTGTCAGTTTTACTGCTAAAGGTTCGACAATCCCCTCTAAAACAATAGCAAAAGCACCTGCCTCCTCAATTGCAGCCCCATCGGCTTCAATTCTTTGCCAATCTCTCTGTTTTCGTCCTTGTGTTTTGAAGCCACCAAAACGATTCACCGCCTGGGGTGTGAGACCAATGTGCCCCATTACTGGAATGCCACGTTTACACAAAAAATCAATTGTTTCCGCTATATAAACACCACCTTCAAGCTTAACTGCACCACACCCCGTTTGAGCAAGAATACGCGATGCATTTAAAAAAGCTTGCTCTGGACTTTCCTCATAAGAGCCAAAAGGCATATCAATAACCACAAGAGCTTTTTGAGATCCACGCACCACAGCTTGCCCGTGTAAAATCATCATATCTAAATTAACAGGAAGCGTTGTCTCAAACCCATATACAACCATACCAACGCTATCACCAACCAAAAGGATATCGCAATATGGATCAGCAATCCGCGCAGCATAAGCTTGATAAGCTGTTAAAGAAACAATTGGCTGTTGTCCCTTTCTTGCACGTATTTCGGAAGATGTTAGACGCTTTACGGTTTTATGTACACTCATTTTCCGCCCTTCTCTTGCAATATATATTGATCAATCAGTCTTACCTCTCCAAAGCGGACAGTAAGAAGTAAAACTGCTGGTTTATTCAATATTCCTTTAACCACGCATAAAGTTTCCATATCCCGTAAATCTATCGCTTCAATGATTGCTCGCGTTTCTTGTTGTAAAATATCACGAACAGTTGTGCATAATTTATCAACCGACCGTTCACCTTCATGGTAAAGCTTTTCAGCAGCTTTCCCACTTTCAGGAATAATTTTGGCAGCTTTACGATCTTCTAATGTTAAAAGCTGATTGCGTGAAGAACAAGCTACACCATCCGACTCCCGTAGAATAGGAACTCCAACGATTTCAATAGGAAAAGCCAAATCTTCAACCATACGCCGAATAATTAAAAGTTGTTGAAAATCCTTTTCCCCAAAAAAAGCCTTGTCTGGTTGGACAATGTTAAAAAGTTTAGCAACAACGCTTGTTACACCACAAAAGTGCCCTGGACGTAATTTTCCCATCAAAATACGTGATAATTTTTTCACTTGCACAATTGTATCATTTCCCAGTGACCACATTTCATCTACAGAAGGGGCAAAAACACATTCAACACCCGCTTCTTTTAACAAAGCACAATCGCCCTTCAAATCTCTTGGATATTGAGAAAAATCTTCATGAGGTCCAAATTGCTTTGGATTGACAAAAATAGAAACCAATACGCGATCACACATTGCTCTTGCATACTGTACTAATGCAAGATGTCCATCATGCAATGCCCCCATTGTTGGAACAAAACCAATCGAAAAATCTAAACTTCGTTCCTCTGAAGTATATTGGCGGACTTCAGCAATTGTCTTTAAAACTCTCATTTTCCCATTCAATTATCATCAGATCAACAAATCAATGCTTGTATACCAAATTGGCGCTCAAACAATTGTATCAAATTCATGCGTACTGACGGCTGCTGTATATCTCGTGGCTCCCAGACATGACGCATAAGAAAAAAACCAGTCAGTATAAAACCATTCATTATGTCACTAGAATCAGCAGGACGAGTCGTTCTCTGTACAAGAAACTGTGGTAGAATGAGAAGCTTTTTTTTCCAAGGCTCCCCTGCTTCTTCACAGACAGCCCGTCCAGATTTTGGTGATACGTAATGAAGCCTTTCCTGACGACCTGTTGCAGCACAACAAGATAAATCAAGACCAAAACCAAGTTCTTCAAGAAGCCGCATTTCAAAACGTACAAGCAATTCTGCATTTACAAATGGTTCATCAAAATTTCGCATAAAAAGGTGTAAAATATCATATAAAACGGGGTGCGGATCACGTTCAGGAAGAAGCCGCAAATGAAAAGCTATCAATTGCATAGCATAAAGCGCTTCTGGTAGACAGATTAATCGTGCCGCATGTAAATCAAGAGCTTCAAGCCGAAAAAGTCCCAAATGTTCCTCTAAACGAGCCCACCATTCAGCCTCCACAAAATTTCCAGGTTGAAGAAGAGCTGCCATACGACGCGACCGCCCCCCTTTTACCACTCCCATATAACGACCATGTTCACGTGTCATAACCTCAAGAATGACACTTGTTTCACCATATTGGCGTGTACCAAGAATAACAGCTTGTTCTTTCCACTTCATTTTACTTTAATTATTTTTAAAAATCTTATTTTAAAAAATCCAATCCCATTTCGCGATAACGTTCTGGATCGGTATCCCAATTATCGCGTACTTTCACAAAGAGAAAAAGATGAACCTTTTGATCCATAATTTCCATGAGTTCTTTACGTGCTGCTTGACCAATCGCTTTAATTGTATCGCCTTTTGCTCCTAAGACAATTTTTTTCTGACTCTCACGCTCGACATAAATAACTTGATTAATTTTAACGGAACCATCTGAACGCTCTTCCCAGCTTTCTGTTTCAACCGTTGAGGAATAAGGAAGTTCGTCATGAAGACGAAGAAAAAGTTTTTCACGCGTAATTTCAGCAGCAAGATGACGCATGGGCATATCGGAAATTTGATCTTCCGGATAATACCATGGCCCCTCCTGCATCATATTACTCAACGCATGAAGTAAATCCTTGCAACCAGAACCGTTTAGAGCAGAAATCATAAATGTTTGCGCAAACTTTACACGTTCATTTATTTTAGTGGTTAACGCTAGAAGAGATGATTTAACAACTGTATCAACCTTATTAAGAACAAGAACTTTTTCTTGTTTCATGTTGTTTACAATATCTAACATCATATCAACTTCATCCGAAAGACCACTTTGAGCGTCAATTAAAACGAGCAGAACATCCGCGCTCTTAGCCCCTCCCCAAGCAGCAGAAACCATGGCACGTTCTAAGCGCTTATGGGGACGAAAAACACCCGGTGTATCGACTAACACAATTTGCACATCATCATGAATGACAATACCGCGGATTAAAGTTCGTGTTGTTTGTACCTTATGCGTTACAATTGAAACCTTTGTTCCAACCAACTGATTAACCAATGTCGATTTACCGGCATTAGGCATCCCAATAAGCACAACAAACCCAGAACGCGTTTTCATAACGTCACTCATGATCATTTTTTCCCACTGTTTTCCATACGCCCTCTCGTCGCAAAATTTTTTCAGCTGCCATTCTTTCAGCATATCTTTTAGAGCTTCCCTGCCCAATCTCTGAAGCAACCCCAGAAATACTGACCTCTACCATAAAAACAGGATCGTGATCTGGACCTGAACGTTTTATAACCTGATAATGTGGTTGTGCATTGCCTTGGATATGCGCCCATTCCTGTAACTCTGTCTTGGCATCACGTCGACCAGCATCCATTTTCCTTGCCCGACTTTGCCAATATTTTTGAATAAAAGGGCGAACGCTTTCCAATCCTCCATCGAGATATATCACGGCAATCAAAGCTTCCACGACATCTGCATGCATATTGATGAGTCGACGCCCCTCGAAATTTTTCATCTCAAAACCAACACGGATCATATCAGGAAGCCTCATTTCACGCGCAATATCAGCACATGTCTGCGCATTGACTAGATGATTCAAACGGACTGATAATTCACCTTCACTTGCCTGAGGGAAAAGTTGATACAGCATTTCTGCAATCAAAAGGCCTAAAACCCGATCCCCTAAAAACTCTAGTCGTTCATAATTCCCCTGTTCTGAATCCTGTACACTCGAGTGTGTTAATGCCTTCTTTAACCTCTCTTCATCTTTAAAACGATGCCCCGTCAGCTTGAAAAGCTGATCAATCATTAGACGTTTCATCGTTGTTTCCTTGCTTGATAAGCGGCAAATCATGAACCGTATTTATAAAAGAAAACAAACGCTTCCAACGCACATCAAATGGCCAGCGCCAAATCTGCCAAGCACTTGAACCGTTACTGATGGAAAAGAAAATTACGCTCGCGCGACCAATAAGATTTTCTTCTGGAACATAGCCTACATCTAAACGACTATCATCTGAATTGTCGCGGTTATCTCCCATCATAAAGTAATGTCCTTGAGGAACTTCAAAGACTTCTGTATCATCAACTTTCGGGATGAAAGCTAAATCAAGTGTATCATAACTGACACCATTAGGCATTGTCTCGCGATAAACCTCAACAGGATAGCTAACCTCTGTTATATCAGAATTATCAATCTCCCCCATAAAGTGACGTGAGACAGCCTTATCATTAATATAAAGAACACTTTGACGGACTTGTATACGATCACCTGGTAGCCCAACAACGCGTTTTATATAATCAATCTTCGGATTACTTGGTAAGCGAAAAACGACCACATCTCCACGTTGAGGTTGAGATGCCCAAATCCGTCCAGAAAAAAGAGGAGGAGAAAAGGGTATGGAAAAACGAGAATACCCATATGCATACTTAGAAACAAACAGATAATCTCCCACCAACAAAGTAGGACGCATTGAACCGGAAGGAATACTAAAAGGCTGGAAAAAAAGTGTCCGAATAAACGCTGCTAAAAGCAGAGCCTGTATTAGAACAGAGATAAATTCACGAAGCCCACCTTTTTTTTCTTTTTTATGCACTTTATCTTTTTGGATCATCACCAACTGCCTTCTCATCACAGATATAATTTTTTTTCATCATAATATTCAAATAACAAAAGCACAATCTCTCATCCCATCTATCCACGTGGAAGTGCCTCGATAATAATAAATGCCTGTGCCCAAGGAAAATCATCTGTTATGCTAAGATGAATAACTGCATCATGATGAGGAGGTAATAACTTTTGAAGTTGCACTTGTGCGCAATTTGTTAATTGCATGATTGGTTTACCAGATGGCAAATTAACTACCCCCATGTCTTTCCAATTGATACCACAAGCGATTCCTGTTCCTAAGGCTTTAGCACACGCTTCTTTAGCAGCAAATCTTTTTGCATAGGAAGAGGAGATTTTTTTGAGATTTTCGGATCTCTTTCTTTCAATATCCGTAAAAATACGTTGGATAAAACGATCACCATAACGAACCAACATTTTCTCAATACGTCGTATATCAACCAGATCATTTCCAAGACCAATAATCATAAGATATTACCCGATCTTTCTTACGATGAACGCTTCTTTAAACGCCTTTTTTTTATAATCTTTTGATATCGCTTTTCTTTAAAACGAACCGTTGCTCTGTAAACACCTATATAAGATAACCCACCAAAAACAATACCTAAAAGAGTTCCACCTAAAATCATAGGACTCATAATTGTGTCCCATGCGCCTTTAAAGAGGAGAGAGAGATTTGACAATGTCAAATCATTAAATAGAGCACGAATTTGCGAAAGAGAAATCTCTTTGACATCGCTAAAAAGTGATAAACAAAAATACCCTACTTTATAATCAGCCATGACAATCAATAAAAATGTGAGTGGATTAGAAAAAATCGTCCCAATGATTGCGGCGGCAAAGTTTGCACGCAAAAGCCAAGAAAGAAATATTGCCAAAATAATATGCAGCCCAAAGAAAGGAGAACAAGCTAAAAAAATGCCAACAGCAACCCCCAATGCTACTTCATGCGGTGTTGCTGATATACGCAAAATACGTTTATGTATGTAGCAAAATGAGCGAGAAAATGAACGACGTGGCCATAACCAAAGTCGAATACGCGTTACAAAATCTATTGGTTCTCGACGACGAAAAAGCATATGACTCTCAATATACATCTTTTGATGATGAAATAATCTATATTATCCAAATTAATCTTTTTAAGCTTTATCATCCAAATTAATCTTTTTAAGCTTTTGCACAAAAAAAATAGAAAGACAATTAAATATTTCGACTGCCTGGTTTTATCGCTGGAAGAACAGAAAGCTCTGCAGGAAGAGCATCACTAGCGTAAGAGGTTATCTCGTATTCAGCAAGTGCAATCAATGGAACTCCAACATTGACTTTACCACCAGAACGATCAAGGATACATGCACTGGCCAATACCTCTGCTCCTGCTGCAACGAGCGCCTCAATAGTCTCACGAATGGAAAGACCGGTGGTCACAATATCTTCAACGATAACAACCCGTGCACCCTTCTTGATTTCAAAACGACGCAACTCAAAGATGCCATTTACACGCTCTACCCAAAGAGAAGGAACACCAAGGTGACGTGAAGTTTCATAGGAAGGAATAAGACCGCCAATTGCGGGACCAACAACATAATCAATTTTTCCATCGATAGATTTTTTTATTTTTTCAGCCAATCCACGACATAACTTTTCCGTCAAGTCAGCATGCATGAATACTTTCGCTTTTTGCATATAAGTCGCGCTATGGCGACCCGATGTTAAAATAAAATGCCCTTCTAGAATAGCATCTGCTTGTTTAAAAATATCAATGACATCTTGTGTATTCATTGCAAAATCTTTCTTTTTATCCATGAACCCGCCGTACTGTACTTACTGAACTTGCCTCTTTTAACTGAGAAAAAATACGATTCAAATGTTTTAAATCCCACACTTCCAAATCAATCATAATTTCTGTAAAATCTGGTGCTGTGCGGATAAAAGATAAATTTTGGATATTGGCATCGTTAGCAGAAATTATTTGTGTAATTTCAGCCAAAGAACCAGGACTATTTACAACCAAAATATTCATCCGTGCAGGAAAACGTTCATTCATTTGGGCATCAATATCCCAGCGGACATCAATCCATCGTTCTGGCTGATCATCATACGCCATCAAAGCTGAAGACTGTATTGGATAAATAACGATCCCAGCCCCTGGCTGCATAATACCAACAATCCGATCTCCAGGTACTGCTCCTTCCGGTGAAAAACGTACCGGTATATCTCCACCAGTTCCTCTAATAGGCAATGCTTTAGATTGATGATTCTCGACCATTGCATTCTTTTCATTTTCTGGAACTTTAAAAATCATACCTTGAGCATTTTCAATATTAAACCAACCTTCTTCCCCAGGCTTAAAAGATGACTTTTGTACCACACGGTGATCTTGATAATCAGGATAAACCGCTTTAATCACATCAGCGGAAAACAGCTCTCCACGCCCAACAGCAGCTAAGACATCCTCTACATCTTTACGCGCTAAACGTGGCAAAACTTTCTTCAAAATGTCTTTTGAAAATTGTTTTCCCATATATTCAAATGAACGCTCAAGAATACGATATCCTAAACCCGAATATTGTTTACGTACCGCTGCTCGACTTGCTCGTCGAATAGCTGAACGTGCTTTACCTGTGACAACAAGAAATTCCCATGCAGCTGGCGGAATTTGAGCGTGTGAACGAATAATATCAACCTCATCACCATTTTTTAATTTGGTCATTAAAGGCATAATACGACCATTGATTTTTACACCCACACAAGAATCACCAATGTCTGTATGGACGGCATAAGCAAAATCAATGGGTGTAGCTCCTTTAGGAAAAGCAATTAATCGACCTTTCGGCGTAAAACAAAAAACTTGGTCTTGAAAAAGCTCAAGTTTTGTATGTTCTAAAAACTCTTCTGGATTATCTCCATCAGACAAAGATTGTATCGTTTGACGCAGCCATGCATAGGCATTCGTTTCGCTTGATAACTTCATAGTCGAATAATTGGAACCGTGCTCTTTATATATGGAATGAGCAGCAACCCCATATTCAGCAACTTCATCCATAGCAGCCGTTCTAATTTGCAACTCAACACGTTGTCGCGATGGTCCCACAATTGTTGTATGAATAGAACGATAATCATTTTGCTTTGGTATAGAGATATAATCTTTAAAACGACCAGGAACCATTGGCCATGTCGTATGAATGACCCCAAGAGCACGATAACAATCATTCACGGACTCAACAATCACACGAAAACCAAAAATATCCGATAACTGTTCAAAAGATAATGCTTTACTTTCCATTTTGCGAAAGACTGAATAAGATTTTTTCTGACGGCTTTTAACATCTGCTTTAATGCCATGCTCGAAAAAAAGTTTTGTCAATTCATTTTCAATTGTGGAAAGCAAATCACGGTTGTGTTTCAATAATTCAGAAAGTCGATTGGTAATCGTACGATAACCTTCTGGATTTAAATAAAAAAAAGAGAGATCCTCTAATTCTTCGCGCATATCCTGCATACCCATACGGCCTGCAAGTGGCGCATAAATATCCATCGTCTCCTCAGCAATTCGTCGACGTTTATCATCACGCATAACACCAAGGGTACGCATATTATGAAGGCGGTCAGCAAGTTTGACTAAAAGAACGCGAACATCATCAGAAATGGCAATAAGAAGTTTACGAAGATTTTCTGCCTGTACGGCTTTCTTTGATACAAGATCAAGCTTATTAAGCTTTGTAAGTCCTTCAACCAACTTCCCAATTTCAGAACCAAAAAGCTGATCAATTTCTGCTCGTGTAGCGCTTGTATCTTCAATTGTATCATGCAAAAGAGCAACAGCAATCGTTGCCTCGTCCAACCGCATATCCGTCAAAATAGCAGCAACTTCTAAAGGATGAGAAAAATAAAGATCACCCGACGCACGCTTTTGATGTGCATGCTTTCTCATTGCATAATCATAGGCCTTGTTTAAAAGAGCCTCATCTACGTCAGACTTGTAACGCTGAACACGTCCAACAAGCTCACACTGACGCATCATACGAGCATATCCTTTATCTTTTCACACCCCTAATCCTTATTGAACACATCTTATCAATAAAAGACAAGAAAAATAACTGCCCCTTACATATAAGGTATCTTTACTCCTGTAATATAAATTGCCGCAATTAATAATCGTCACTTTTTTCTGGAACAACCAAACCTTCAATACCTGCTAAAAGCTCTTCTTCTGACATATGATCAAATGAAGTACCTTCTTCTTGCGACGACGTATTAAAAACACTTTCAGCTTCACCTGAATGAGTAATAAATTCACTTGCCATTTCTGGCTCATCTACTTCCACATGCTTTTGCAGCGAATGAATAAGGTCTTCCTTTAAATCAGCAGGCGACAACGTTTCTTCTGCTATTTCACGCAAAGCAACAACTGGATTTTTATCATTATCACGATCAACCGTAATCTGCGCTCCTTGTGAAATCTGACGCGCCCGATGACCTGCTAAAAGTACCAATTCAAAGCGGTTGTCAACTTTATCAATACAATCTTCTACCGTTACGCGGGCCATTTATGCCTCTTTCTCAAATAAAAAAATTTAATAGCGGATAGGGAAGTATATACAATAATCAAAATAAAACACAAGAAAAACAACACAAACTTTTATATTTTTTAATTACAGAACTTATTTAAGAAAATTCTTGGAAAATTTATAAGAATATATAGCCTATACATGCTCGTTATCAAAGCTGCTTTTAAAAGCATTCCAATAAATTGGCTTCAAACAAAGGGAGATCTTTCTTGACAAAATGTTTGTCTGGAGTCTTCATCCTTTTAAAAGGAATACCAGCTGTTTAAAATCCTTTGCAATAACAGCAGCCTTATGCATACTTTTTATGATAATATCTGTATTTAAAGAGAGAGCTTTTTTTCTTTGAACATCATGTGTATTGCACTCTTATTCATCGAATAAATTACTGAAAGATTACCTCTCTTTACACAATAATTAGTAATAAGTTTATATTAAACTTTCTTTATATTCATTATAGATTGTTTCTCAAAACATAACCCGTCATATACGCTATAAAAGACTCAAAAAAATAGAAAAAACGATTGATGCCTAACACCATGAATAGCCAATTAACATCACTTTGCCCAGAACCGCCCCAAAATTGCAATTTATGTCCTAGGCTCCATCAGTTTATCGCTGACTGGCGTGTAAAAGAACCAAGTTGGTATAACGCACCAGTGCGCCCATTCTTTCCTTATAAAGGGCCAGACACAACACGCCTTCTTATTGTTGGGCTTGCTCCTGGATTACGCGGAGCCAATCGAACTGGACGTCCATTTACTGGTGATTATGCTGGGCATTTACTTTATTCAACTTTAAAAAAGTTTGGTTTTGCCCAAGGAACCTTTGAAGAAAGAGCAGACGATACTCTCGAACTTATTGATGCGGCAATCGTTAACTCTGTTCGTTGCGTTCCACCAGAAAATAAACCCACCGGTGCAGAAATTAACACGTGCCGCTATTTCTTCTCACCTCTTTTAACAAATCTTCCCAAACTTAAAGCCGTTATTACCTTAGGCACCATTGCGCACCATTCAACGATACGTGCCCTTAATGCAAAAGTTTTATCTCACCCTTTTGGACACGGTGAAATCAATAACATCGGCAGATTACGCATCTTTTCGAGCTATCACTGTTCTCGTTATAATACAAATACTGGACGCTTGACAGACGCCATGTTTCACCAAATCTTTCAAGCAGCAAAAACATACTTAGATCAATGCTAAAACTGTTTTAAAAAGTGCTATAAATAAAGGATATCTAGATCGCATCCGTCATCCATACCTTTTTAAAAGTCTTGCTTTTTCACGTCCCCAATCGCGTTTTTTTTCTGTTTCGCGCTTATCATGAAGCTTTTTCCCCCGCGCTAGAGCGATCTCCAACTTAACGCGCCCTCGTTCATTAAAATAAAGTTTGAGAGGAACAAGTGTCATTCCTTCACGAGACGTTGCATTAAAAAAACGTGCCATCTCACGTTTTGAAAGTAATAACTTGCGCAAACGTCGCGGTTCATGATTAAAACGATTAGCCTGCGTATATTCAGGAATATAGCTGTTTACTAACCATAATTCCCCATTCTCAAAACTCGCATAGCTTTCCGCAATATTGGCATGATTAGAACGTAGGGACTTCACTTCCGCTCCCTGAAGGACAAGACCAGCCTCGAGATTATTAAGGATTTCAAAATTAAAACGTGCTTTACGATTGTCAGCAATTATTTTCCGTACGGGCGCGTTCTTTTTTTTATTCATGGCTTTGTCAATATCATTCTATGCTTTTAAAAGACCAGCATGACTGAGGGCAGCATCAATAATCTTCTTTGTGCTTTCTGTTAATGGAACAATAGGAGAACGCACTGTATCACCACAAAATCCTAATTTTGCAGCGGCATATTTAATACCTGCTGGACTAGGTTCAATAAATACAGCACGATTAAGAGGCATCAAGCGATCATTTAGTTCTCGTGCTGTTTTATAATCACCACGAAAACAAGCAGCTTGAAGCTCTGCACAAAGCTTTGGAGCAACATTTGAGGAAACTGAAATACACCCCACACCTCCATGTGCATTAAAACCTAATGCCGTACAATCATCGCCGGAAAGCTGCACAAAATCTTTTCCACACTTTTCACCTTGTTCACTAACGCGCTCAATTCTGCTCGTTGCATCCTTAACACCAATGATATTGTTAAAATCTTGATAAAGGTCTCTCATCGTTTCTACAGCCATATCGATAATAGAACGACCAGGAATATTATAAATTATAATCGGAATAGAAACAGCTTTGGCAATGGAAGAAAAATGTTTGTATAAACCAGATTGATTTGGTTTATTATAATAGGGAGTGACAACCAAAACTGCATCTGCACCAGCTTTTTGCGCATATTGTGCAAGCTCTACAGCCTCACTTGTGCTATTTGATCCCGCTCCGGCCACAACAGGAACACGCTTTGCGACCTTCTCAACACACAATTCTATAATCCGCTTATGTTCTTCATGACTTAACGTTGCTGATTCACCTGTTGTCCCAACAGGGCTTACGCCGTTAATCCCTTGTGTGATCTGCCATTCAACAAAATCACAAAACGCCTTCTCATCAATTGCGCCCTTGTTATCAAACGGTGTGATAAGCGCAGTTATCGCTCCCTTGAGCATGATAAACTCCCTATAATGTTTGCTTTTATTTTTTATAATCGCCTTTTATAAATTTTAAATAGAGCATAATCTTGCTCTATCATTGAAGCAAGATGAATTTCAAAAAAAGCCCTTATAAGATGAAAATGCCCCTCCTTAAATGTTGAACATTTCTTTTAAATAAGCCGTCTATATTAACGCGTTTTTCACGCTTGTGTTCTATAAATCCTTAAGTTTTTTTACAAAAAGCAAGGTCTCAAGGTCTTTTCTCTATGCGTGTATTTGCCACCTCTCTTTTCGTATCAACCTTTACTGCACTTATACTGGCAATAAGAATTTTATTTTCAAGTGCATACGCGCAAACACCCCTTTTACAAGGGAAAACGCCAATCCCTTTGGTTCGCCCTACTCCCTTTACCGCAAAAGAAGCTCAAGAATCTCTTCAACAGATACACACGACACCGCACAATGCTGCTACACTTCAGCAACTGAAAGCTGGGCTAGATGCACTAGCAAATAACAATATTGCAAAAACAATAAATCTTCGTAATTCAATGGAAAAACATAGCCTTGATCGTCATATTTTGACATGGGCGTTGGGGGTATCAAACCAAGCGAATATACCAAGTTCTGAAATATTTAATGCAATCAACATGCTAAAAGGATGGCCAGGTATAGAAACGATGCAACGCAATGCTGAACGTGCTTTTCTTAACGAAACCAACGTCACACGCGCAATCATCCAAAAATTTTCTCATCACCCGCCCCAAACAGCACAAGGAATGGCTCTCTTCGCTAAAGCACTTATCGCAACGGGACAAACCACTCGTGCTCAACACGTTATTGCACCATGGTGGCATAAAACACAGCTTAATGCAAAAGAAGAAGTATTTGTTCTTAAAAATGCAAGCGCTGCATTAAAACCTATTGATCATTTGAAACGCATGCAGTTTATGCTGTATACACATCGTTTTGATTCAGCAGCACGCGTTGCAAAATTAGCCCATGCTCAATCTCTTTTTGATGCTTTTGTGGCCGTTGAAAAAAATGATCCTAGAGCTACACAAAAATTGAAAGCTGTAGAGAGATCATGGCAAAAAGATCCTCTTTTTCAGTTTGCTCGAATACGCCATCTTCGACGAACAGAGCAATATGATGCAGCCGCAGCACTCATGATGAAAACATCAAAAGATGCATTCCGCCTTATGAACCCTCATTCATTGTGGAAAGAACAACGCGCCCTTTCTCGTGAAATGCTCGATTTAAACAAACCAAAAATCGCTTATCAACTCGTTACAATGCACACTGGTATAACATCTGCATTAGCTATCGATGCTGAGTTTCATGCAGGATGGTACGCACTACGGTTTCTTCATAACCCTAAATTGGCAATGCAGCATTTTTCACGTATTCCTCAACTCTCTTCTTTACCTTTTTCTGCATCACGTGGATATTACTGGATGGGACGAACAGCAGAAAAGCTAGGAGAACATAAAAATGCCCAGCAATACTTTCATCGCGCAGCTCATTTTGGTGCAACTTACTATGGTCAATTAGCCGCTGCACGACTCAACCAAAAAAAGCTTAAAGTGTCTTTTCCCAAACCAACAACCGCTGAGCGACAACATTTCAGTGCACGAAAAGCGATCAAAGCAATTCAACGTCTTGAAGCAGCCGGCTATGCTGATTTTGCTAAAATTTTTTATAGAGAGCTCGGAAAAAAAATAGAAAGCCCCGGTGAATTAGCTCTTCTAGCTGTTATGGCAGAAAAAAATGGTGACTATTATACCAGCCTCAAAATTGGAAAAATGGCTGTTATTCAGGGAAAAAATGTCGGGGCACTCTCTCATCCTCTGGGAGCTATACCAGCTTCTACTAATATTTCTGTAGAAGAAAAATCGCTTATCTATGCCATTGCACGCCAAGAAAGCGAATTTAATCCAACAGCCATATCAAAAGCAGGTGCACAAGGTATACTCCAATTGCTTCCTACAACAGCAAAAGCACTGGCAAAAAAATACTCAATCACATGGTCTCCTAAAAAGTTTAGCAGTGATGCTCATTATAATGCAACATTAGGTGCCCATTTTCTCAATGAACAATTAGAACGTTTTAATGGATCCTATATACTAACTCTTATTGGCTATAATGCGGGTCCCCGTCGAGTCAATGAATGGATAAAACGTTATGGCGATCCTCGAGGACAATCTCTCGATAATGTCATTGATTGGATTGAACGTATTCCTTATACAGAAACACGTAATTACGTGATGCGTGTCATGGAAAATTATGGTGTCTACAAAGCAAGACTTACTGGGAAAATAGATATAAAAACCGACCTGCTTTCTGGTCGATGGAAATAATATGCCTTAACTTCCCAAATAGCATTTGAAAACGTTCATAAGAAGTGTTTTTATTCCTTTTTAAATGGTACCCACATACCAACCTGCTTATGATGTATAAGCAATTAATTTTAATTGATTCAGTATCAATAAATTCGAAATGAGAAAACCCTCCGCTATTCGGGTCTTTTATTCCAAATACAAAATGATAAATTATCATTATAAATCAATATGTTGTACAAATAATTTATTTTTTCTCAACATAAACGACAATATCATAGAAATTATAAAGAGAAGAGTAAAACAAATAACTCATCCTTTTACTGTTGCTTATTAGTCAATATTCAAATCTTGCGAAATAGCATATTTTAAGACTATTTTTTTCTGCTTATAACATTTCTATACCAAATAAGAGCACGTTATATATATGTCGTTTGGATTATCTTTGATAACAGAAAGGCAGACTCATTGAGTTAGAAAGCCTTAAAGACAAACAATTTTCTTCTACCCCTTCCCTTTTTATTCGGTTTTACGACTTTTAAATATGTCAATATCTTTTAATGATGAAGATGAAGCTTTGCTTTTTGTTTTTCTCATTTTTATATATAAGCTCACATCCTTTACACAAAATAGAGCATCCCCAAATAGTATGTTTTTCTTATTTATATTCTTGTTTTATTTTAATGTTTCTAAGTCTATTTCACAACGGTGTATCTGAAAAGTACTTACGAAAATCCTCTTACGAATGGTATAAAAATCGATTAGACACGATTAACCTTTACTTCATAAAAGCTATAGCTCTATCATCTCTTAACGCCCGATGTTGCAACAGCCCTTTCATTTAGAGTATTTATAAAAAGTATATTCACTGCTTTTAGAAGTTTTTTATCTATGCTTCCCCTCAACTTGTGTCATAAGTAAGCAGATGGTTTCGATTGATTCAACGTCAAAAAATTCGAACGAACTATATTTGAACTTTCATTCAAATTATAAATAAATATATTATAAGAAAAGCGCCCCGCATAAAAAATCAGCTAAATATTAGGGATACTCTGATTATTTTCTTCACTTTTGATGGTGGAGGGGGAGGAAAAGAACCAACGCGTTGAAGTGCTGCCATAGCCAATCGATCCAGTTCTGGATCTCCAGCAGAAACGACGACACGGCTAGAAAAAATACTCCCCCGCTCATGCACCATAAATTCTAACTTCACCGTTCCTTTTGCTCGACTGGTACGCTGTCCTACAACATAATTTTTTTGCCTTTCTAATTGTGACTGTACCTTTGCTAACCACTCCATTAACAACGTATCTTCAAGCCCTGCTGTACCACCACCCTTGTTGGTGGAAGAAGAACGTACCACCTTTGCATTGGAGCGCTTTACTACAGCTTTTGGCGTCGGTATTGTCTTTTTGATAAACGCTTTATGCTCCACTTTTTGAGGAAGGGGTTCTTCCAAAGACTTTAAGTCATCTTGTTCTGCCATATGCTGAGGTTCTTCCGATTGAACTTCATCCACAGATTCCAATTCCTCTGACTCCTGCTCTAGGAGATCAGTCCGTAATACTTCTGGCTCTGTATGAATATCTGACTCTGTGTGAATATCTGGTAAGTCTGTATCAACATCCGGATAGATAGTTTCTTGCACAAAAGTCAGCATAATCTCCGACGAGAGTAAGCCATTACTTACACCAGTACTTTGAAAATAAAACTGCGCTCCCAATAATACGTGCAAAAAGAAAGCTCCAACAAATGCACCAATCCAAAGAGTTAATAATTGCTTCGTATTTGCAAAATTCATCGTTTCTTCTGCCACTATTTTAAGCTTAATATTGGTGTTCAATCTCATTAAAACAGGCTATTTTGAAATTGCAACTTTTTTCTTGACTGATTTTGTCATGTTTAATATGGTTTTCCAGTGATTTTGTGTTGTTGTCAAAATCATTTCTACTTGGCTGGCAAGTTTTAATCAGCGGGCCCAGCCTTTTTGTATGAATATAAAATTTCAAACAGAGGGGATGTTAAAAGGGTTATGATGTGTTATGCAAATAAGACGAAAAAATATCTATAAAAGCTGTGTAATTTTAAGTGCATTATCGGTCTGTATACCTTCATTTGTTTTTGCACAAAACAGCGATAAGAGTACTGTAACTGAGCTCAAGCCAATCCTTATTAAAGGAAAAAAAATAGAAGATGCTTCAAATTCAATAACCATTCTAACTGACCGTAAAACCAATAAGAATATTGATGAAAAACAAATAACTGATGTTTATGATGTGAGTCGTCTTAATCCTTCTGTCTCCTATAACTCGGGAAGTAATAGTTTCGTTATCCGTGGTTTAGATGCAAACCGTGTTCTTACGACAATGGATGGTATTTCTCTTCCATGGTATAATGATATATTCCGTGGTGGAGGCGGAAACACAACTTTTGATTTCAATGCTCTTTCTACGTTTGATACTATTCAAGGATCAGATTCTAGTCTTTATGGTTCTGGCGCCCTAGGAGGAATAATTGCTCTGCGTACCCTTAATCCTGAAGATCTTATCGTGGAAGGAAAGAATTGGGGTAGCCTTATAAAAGGTGGTTATCATTCTGTTGATAATAGTTGGCGCATCGATCAAGCTTTTGCTGTGCGTAATTACCGAACATTTTTGCTTTTCCAAGGGTCTTATGTAGAAGGTCATGAGCGCAAAAATATGGGAACAGTGGGAGGATATGAAGAACGCACACGTAAAAACCCCTCTCACTTTGACAAAAATAACTTGCTTTTTAAAATTCATCAATATTTGAGTGATAATCATCGGCTTGGTTTTACTGCAGAGCGTTTTGGTCATAATAGTAACGCGCATGCATTAAATTCGTCTAAAAGATATGCTCCAGGTTCCGTTTATGAACGGGATAATAGACTCCGTGAGCGTTTTTCTCTTTCTTACAATTATAATGGTAATGGTGATGCGGTTCTTGATGCGTTTAGTGGGCTGCTTTATTGGCAAAGGCAATCAAGTCATTCCGTTACGACTGGCGTTCGTGTTTCAGCTCCTAAAGGGGATTATTTGAGAGATAATTTTTTGCGGAATATCAATTATGGTTTCAATGCTGATGCACTTAAAAAAGTGGATTTTGGCACTGTAAGCCACACGTTAAAGTTTGCAACGAATGTTTCGTCATCTAAATCTCATCACTATTTGTTTGGTAAAGACAACTGTCATATAAAAGAATATGCTCGAGGATGTCTTTTTGTTCCTGCTAATCGATCAGATTCGCCAGACACAAATGGTTACAATTTGGGTTTTGCTTTTGAAGATGAAATTGGATTCGTTGATGATCGTTTTCGTGTAACACCGGGAATCCGGTATGATTGGTACAAATATATTCCTCAGAAAACATCTTCTTATGAGAAATCACTGATTTCTGATAAATTCCCTCCAGAAAGAAATGGATCACGCTTTTCTCCTAAATTACGCGTGGAGTGGGATGTTCGTAATCAAGTAACGCTCTATGCTCAATGGGCACAAGCTTTTCGTGCACCACGTATTTCAGAACTTTATGTCTCTTATATCAAACCTTCTGCTTATTACGTGAAAGGAAATCCTGACCTTCAACCAGAAACAAGCAATGGGTATGATGTGGGGATACGCTATGGAAATGTAAATTTCGGTGGTTCCTTCAATGCCTTTATCAACCAATATAAGAATTTCATAGATACCGAGGATAGAGGTCCATCAGAAGAATTCAAATTTGCGCGTCGGCATTACATGAATCGCTTCCGCGTGCAAATTTTTGGTGTTGAAACAAAAGCGCATCTAGTTCTTAAAAATGGTTTTCATGGCAATATTGCTCTTTCTTATTCACAAGGAAAAGATCTTGATAAAAAAGAGTATCTTAACTCAATTTCTCCTTTGAAAACAGTTATCGGTTTAGGATATGCAAAAGAAGTTTGGGGAAGCGATGTTATCCTTACTGTAGCAGCCAAACGTGACAAAGTAGCTAAGGCATCGGATTACCAAAAAATTCCAGGATACTATGTCGTTGATATGA
This sequence comes from Bartonella sp. AS69XJJH, assembly GCF_042195585.1. Taxonomy (NCBI): domain Bacteria; kingdom Pseudomonadati; phylum Pseudomonadota; class Alphaproteobacteria; order Hyphomicrobiales; family Bartonellaceae; genus Bartonella; species Bartonella sp. AS69XJJH. The sequence goes on from NZ_JBHIOO010000002.1 coordinate 135,676, forward strand.
CAGGGTGGTGGAAACCATTCGGTGAACCGGGTCCTGTTATAAGGGCTGGTGTTTATAATCTGTTCAATCAAAAATATTGGAATGTTTCAGATCTTCCTTCCGGTGCAAGCTCAACACCGAAGGATTATTATAGTCAGCCTGGTCGTAACTTTAAAGTTTCGTTCGTGCAAAAATTCTAGTCGCTTTTGTTAACCATTAGATCAATGAAAAAGGTTATATTGATAAAAAATAAATTATTGCGTTTCTGTTCTCATTGTTCTTTGAACAACAAGTTTTGAAGTTTTCGCTTTAACTCTTGGTAATTTATTGGTTTTTATTGTTCTACTGTTGATAAAATAAGGGCTTGTTTCGTGGTGGGTTGAACCATTAGTTGATAGTGGTTCGACTCACTGTCTTTCTAGTTGTAAAATTAAACAATTAACCTTCAAACAGGTAACATAAGGATAAGCCCATGTCATACACAGCCGAAATAATTCTTCGTTTGCGTGAAGAAAAAAAAGAGATGCGTAGCCGTGATTTCGCGGACTCTATTGGTATATCCGAAGCAGAACTCATTGCGGCTTATTGTACAATTGGAAAAGCAAAAAGACTGCGCGCTGATGTCGCTACTTTCTTGGAAAATTCTCCTAAACTTGGCACAGTTATGGCATTGACACGTAATGATAATGCTGTCCATGAAATAACAGGATGTTTTGAGAAGATTGTTCAAAGCCAGCATATCCCGATAACACTCGGTGAAATTGACTTGCGTATTTTTTCAAAACAATGGAAGTTTGGTTTCGAGCATGACGTGATTATTCTCGGAACACCTATGAAAAGTTTGCAATTCTTTGATCAATCTGGCATGGCTATTTTCAAACTCTATTCTAAAGACACGACAAATATGGAAGAATGGGCCGTACTTGTTGAAAAATTGCTTCATGACGATCAGTCACCTGTACTTGATATTTCTCCCGTTCCTCCTCCAGTACAATGTGATATGGCAAAGCTGGATGTTGAAAAATTTCGAGATTGTTGGCGTCAGATGACTGATGTACATCAGCTTCATAGGATTATTTCTGAACTGAAAATTAATCGACATGATGCTGTGAAACATGCCGGCAATGAATTTGCCGATGAATTACAGATAGAAGCTGTTGAGATGATGCTCAGACACGTTGCACAACAAGAGTTACCAATTATGTGTTTTGTCGGTAACAAAGGGTGCGTCCAAATTTTCACTGGGAAAGTAAAGAACATTAAGCAAGTGGGACCTTGGCTTAATGTTCTCGATCAAAAATTTCATCTCCATTTACTCGTTTCTGGATTTGATAAGGTATGGCGTGTTCGCAAACCTACGATTGATGGTTATGTCAGCTCACTTGAAGTTTTCGATAAAGATGATGAGATGATTATTCAATTCTTTGGCGTACGCAAGGAAGGTCAAAAAGAACGTGAAGATTGGCGCTCTTTATTGAATAGTTTGCCATCATGCCAAGAAAACAGCAGTGACTAAGATAAGGTAAGGTTGGACATGTTCATATCTCTTTTACATAGGTTATCAAACCTTTTTCTTATGTGTTTACTGCTCTCTCTTACCTGTTTTTCTAAACAAGTGATTGCTGAACCCACAACCCGTTTTCCTGAAAATGCTCGTATTGTTTCTATCGGCGGAGCACTTACAGAAATTGTCTATGCATTGGGAGCCCAAGATCAACTTGTCGCCCGTGATAGTACAAGCGTCTACCCACAAGAAGCGCTCAAGCTTCCTGTGCTTGGATATATGCGTGCTCTTTCACCTGAGGGTGTTTTATCACTTGCCCCAGAAGGCATATTGCTTGTTGAAGGAAGCGGTCCCGCTTCAACAATTGATATTCTCAAAAAAACATCAATACCTCTGGTGATCATACCAGAAGACTATTCCCGTGAAAATGTGATAGAAAAGATTCGTCTCGTTGGTCAAGCCATTCATCGGGAAGTGCAAGCGGCTGCGTTAATTGAGAAATTGAAGCGTAATTTTTTAGACAACGATGCGCTTTTGGCGAAAGTAACAAGACCAAAGCGTGTTCTTTTTGTTTTCTCTGTGCAAAATGGACGCGTCATGGCATCTGGAACAGGTACTGCAGCTGATAGTATGATAAAACTTTCAGGCGCTATCAATGCTATCACCGATTATAAAGGATATAAACTTCTCAACGGCGAAGCGTTATTGAAATCAGATCCCGATGTTATCTTACTTGTAAAACATGGTGCAAAATCAACCAGTATTGATAAGATTTTAGCCATACCGGCAGTTCAAGCAACAACTGCAGCAAGAAATCATGCCATAAAACAGATGGATGCTATGTATTTTTTAGGATTCGGTCCACGCACTGCAGACGCGTCAAGAGAACTTATTCATATGCTTTATGGTGCAAATCAAAACGGTAAGAGCTGACAAACATGGTAGACGGTACATCGATGATGCATTTACCCGAAGCAAAAGAAGGTAAAAAAATAAACCGTTCAAAGCAGGGAAAGATTTTATTATTAAGCTTAATAATATTCCTTATCTTCAGTATTTTTGCTGGGCTCTTGAATGGTGCAGCAAAGGTTTCTTTCGTTGATCTCCTCCATGTAATGCTTACACAAGATTTTTCGGTAAGTAGTAAAACGCGTGATTACCTCGTGCTTATCGACATAAGGCTTCCCCGCGTTATCTTGGGATTATTGATTGGAGCAGCTTTAGCTGTCTCCGGTGTTCTTATGCAAGGGCTTTTCCGTAACCCTCTTGCAGATCCTGGGATTGTAGGTGTATCAGCAGGTGCTGGACTTGGAGCAGTCTTAGCAATTGTTGTAGGTTTTGCTTTTCCTGTTTCATTTGCACCTTTTCTAGAGCCTTACAAAGTTATCATGGGTGCTTTTTTGGGTGGACTTTTGTCCACGATTATTCTCTACATCATAGCAACGCATAATAGCTTTACCTCTATTGCAACCATGCTGCTTGCTGGTATTGCTCTTGGTGCATTAAGCAGTGCAGTTGTTGGAACATTGATTTTTATCGCAAATGACCAACAACTCCGTGATATCACTTTTTGGAGTCTTGGCTCTCTTGCGGGCGCTACATGGTTGAAAGTATGGCTCGTTCTCCCTTTCATTGTTATTGGTCTTCTTTTCTCTCCCTTTTTATCACGAGCACTTAATGCCCTTGCTCTTGGAGAAGCTGTTGCTGGCCATATTGGTTTCCATATTCAACGCGTTAAAAATATTGCTATTCCCCTAGTTGCTCTTATGTGTGGTAGTGCTGTTGCTGTCAGTGGTGGTATTGGTTTTATTGGTATTATTGTTCCTCATATTTTACGTCAGCTCATTGGTCCTGATCATCGCTATCTCATTCCTTGCTCTGCTCTCTTGGGAGCAGCATTACTTATTTTTGCTGATACGTTTGCACGCTTAATTGTTGCCCCCGCAGAATTGCCGATTGGAATTGTAACAGCACTTTTTGGTGCTCCTTTCTTTCTATGGATCCTTATATGCAAACGAGGAACAGACTTTTCATGATTGAAGCGACAAATATTTGTGTTCAGCGCAGAAAGAAGCAGATTCTTAAACACATTAATCTTCAAGCTAAAAGTGGTGCTTTTACCATTATTATTGGTCCTAATGGATCAGGAAAAAGTACTTTTATCAAAGCTCTGAGTGGTGAAATTCCTTACAGTGGAAAAATAACCTTAAATGGTTGTGATGTATGCCAAACAAAAACGCATGAAATGGCAAAAATGCGTGCTGTGCTACCACAATCAACAACGCTCGTATTTCCATTTTTAGTTCATGAAGTTGTAGGACTTGGCCTTTCTGTAAACCAATTTACCATTGCCAAAACCGAATTGCAAAATCTTATCCAAAAGGCTTTAGAGTGCGTTGACCTTTCTGATTATGGCAACCTGTATTATCACCAATTATCAGGCGGAGAACAAGCTAGAGTACAACTTGCCCGTGTACTTTGCCAAATCTGGAAACCTGTTCATAATGGGATTCCTCGCTGGATGATATTAGATGAACCTATTGCTAGCCTCGATATTCAACATCAAATCATCGTTATGGATATTGCTAAACAATTTGCCCATTCTGGTGGCGGCGTTCTTGCTGTTCTTCATGACCTCAATCTCGCGGCACATTATGCAGATAACATGATCTTGCTCAAGGACGGAGAGATTTATTGCGAAGGAAATGCAACGAACGTTTTGACAACACAAAATCTCCGCGATGTTTATCATTGTTCTTTAAACGTTTCTGAATTACCTAAAGAAGATATCCCTTTTGTACTTCCTCAAACGGCATCCTCCTACGAAATTAGACCTCTAAGCTATCGGCTTCAATCTAAAAACTAAAGTCCATAGCAAAATAAAACACGCAAATATTTGAGAATCTTTTTTATTTTTATATGAACTCCTTTTTGTCATTTGTCATTTTAAACAAGAAGACTAAGCACCATAAAGATATTTTTGGAAAAAACTACTCGTTTAAAATCCTTCAAGATTTTACGTAACTAAAAACATGTGAAATTTTGTTTTGCTATCATACTGTTAGATAGTATGAATTTATAAAACATACATATGCGCTCCCCACTCTTTCTATCACTTTTATCTTTATAAAAATGATTCAAGAAATGTGTACAAATGCCTTTGTTATAATAATGGGGTGTATTATTTATACCTTCTAAGGACCATATAGAAATCAAGTACCTTTCTCCCATCTATAAAAGATTTATCTGTAGCTGTAATAGTAATATTTTCTTTATAATATATATATATATACTTTAGCTTTTTGTATAAATAAATATTGATTTATAATGATACTTTTTACTTCTCTCTCTATATATAATTGTTTATTGGCATATTACAAAAAGTTAACCTATTGAATAAAAACTTTAAAATAAACTCAATAACGCTTCTTGTAAGCCCCTTAATGCAAAAAAATGCGGAATATAGGGATGGGGAGAAAGTATAGAAAAAGTGTTTGTCTGCTGCTTCACAAGCATAACGACGATTCCACTCAAGAGAGTACTATCATTTACAGATAAAGCCTACACCATGGCAATGCAAAGAAATGAAATTGACAACAAGATAAGAGATATCTTTATGAGACGAATTAACTCATACAGAGTATGCTGTTTTTGCACAAAAAACGTTAAAAACATTGTACCTTTTTATGCCTCAGGTTGAATAATTTTATCACCTTACCCCCTATCAAAACACCTTATGAAAAAATACATCCCAGATCACTTCACGGCACAATTTAAATAAGTTTTACACATTTTCTCTATGTTATCATACAATTATAAAAAAGTTATGATTTTCTTTTTCTGATAATAAATTATATCCTTAACTCTTTCTTTTAATCATTTTAAAATCGTTTTTTTTGACTCCCTCAAGTATCGTATTAACAATATAGATTTCCTCTTCATAGACGAAGAAAATAACGCGGAATTACTCCGCGCTAACAAAATTATCAGGGTGTATAGATTATTATTACTCAAACATACTCATGATTTTATAGCATAGACAACGGTTGTATTAACAGGGCGCGTTTCTGCCTCACCTGTATGGGAAAGAGTTATCTTGTGTGTATGTGCACCAGCAGAACCTGTTTTCCCTTTCAGGGTCGCATCATAGGTATAATGATTCGGTAGTCTCCCAATATCACCAGTTGGCCATCCAACTCCTTTATACTCAAAACTATGCGCGTGCTCGCCTGCATTTTCAATGCTCCCAATATGCGTATGCGATTTTATGCTATCTTGTTGTTCATCTGCAAATTTTCTACCACCATCTACCCCCCGACCATTATCAAAGCCGCGTAAAAACATGCCTCTAAAATCAGGAACTTTAAACGTTTTATTGCTGTCTTTACCCCATTTATCACCTATTGCCTTGAATAACTGCGGATAATCTTCACGCTTATAGGCCTTACCATCACATAAAAGCCAACCATTTGGCACATTTTGCATAGCAAATGTTGCAATGAATCCAGCAGGAAAACTTTCTATCTTTGGTGGTGTAGGATTTAATAAATACCAACCCTCATGCTCTTTTATTAAAACACCATTATTGTATATCATTTCATAAATGCCATCTGTTTGAAATTCTCCACCTTCTAATGGCATAACCCCCGCATCAGTGGCTTTATAGATACGCTTTTCTCCTATATTATTAACAGTTATTGTTGTCGCGCCAATATTTACACCACAAGCTTTAAAACGTATGATGATATCATTGTTGTATTTCTTTATAGGTGAAACTGTCTTTAAGGTAATTAATGTTGTTTTATCTTCCACATTTACTGTAAAGCTTGAATTAATAGAACCACCATTATCTGCAAGATATTCACGCACGCGCTGCATCATCGCCCGTGCACTATCATTAACAGAACTAGGCGGCTGACCTTCTGCCCAATTAATGATACTATCTGAATAAGCATTTTCATCAGCCTTTAGAGACCAATCGTAAATATTAGACATTATAAATCCCCCTTTATTTTCATAGTTTTTCTAACAACTTCTCGTTCTGTGCACTAAAATGTGCTACCGTCGTTGATTGGTTTATCATAACCACTGCACCATTTGTATTTACGCATTTTACCTCTCTTCACTCCTTGTAATTTAATAACTTGTAATTTAATAACCTAAATTCACCAGATGCTTTACATAACATTAGTATTGATGCTTTCTTTTCTAATGTGTAATGTAATCACCTCATCTGATGTTACTTAATATCTTTTTTGTTGCTTTGCTGTTGTTATATACTTATTTTTCAAATCTTGCTTCTTGTTGCAAAATTTATAAATACTGTTCAGAATTTTCCTTATTATGGATTTCATATAACCATTATTGAATGTAATAACTTATCATCCACATAGAAAGTTTCTAACTTAAACATTATCTTTTTTTATTTTTTCAATAGTTTAAATCTATTTCGTCGATATTTTATACCATGCATTTTAAACAAAGAAACTCTATCTTTTGGCTATCATTTGTATTAAAATTTTAAAAGTTAGCTTCAAATTCTTTGCATGCTTCATCATGTTTTTATTCGCATGCAGATACTTTGTTCTATTTTATTCAATTTATTCCTGAAATTGTGTTACAAGATCAGCACCAATGTTTTTTTGAACAAGCTTTTATCCAATCCAAATGCACCATAGAGAATATATTCAATATAGCCATTTCTTCACACTTTCATTGAACTGGAAATGAAATACTAGAGAAATATCACACACCTTCACCAAATTTGAAGGTTGCATCCGATCCGAAAAACATTAAAAAGCACAAACCAGCGCCCTCCCCCAATTTTTACGAACAATATCCTTATTTTTTAAACGCCCCGTAATCAACTTCTCCCCTCCAACACGTAGCATACCTTTTATATATTATTATATGTATATTTTTTTTGCAAGAATAATAAATCATTCTCAACAACATCTTGCAATTATTGGTGTTCTTCTTCATTCATGACAATATCAAAAAGCATTCTCTAAACTGTTTTGCTAACTCATCTGCCTCATCAATCCAAACAAAAAAATATGCTCCATCGATTTAACACTTGCTATCCCCTTAACTATCAAAGAAAGCACCTTACAAAATCTTGCTAAGTAAGTAGCCAGATAACTGGACTATCCATGGCTTGTTTTTTCCAAATAGAATATCCCCTCCACTCATTACCAACTTTATTTTCAGTGTTCTCTGCACCTTTAACTTCTATCTTCCCTTTAAAATACACATCATTATTAGCTAGACCATTTACACGCCCTTTACTAGCTCTAGACGGGGTCTATTTTTTACTATTTTTGAAGTTATCACTATATTTTCTAATGTCAGAAACATTTTCTTTAGATAATAAAAAACTTAATTAATCAACAGAATGAACACTCAAAAAGAACGATGGAGATATGAGTTTTGGAGATCTTATAGTATGCAGTATATTAGGATTTTTGTTTATAATCTTTTCGTTGGATGGTGAATACGAAAATAATTACATTAAAATGGAAAAAGAATACTTTAGGTGTTCTTTTCTATTCCTGACAGCATTGACCTCACGATTTAGTATAATTGCACTACTTAAATATGATTTTTTTATAAGATATAAAAGATAAGCTTTATATCCTTCCTAATATGCATAACGAGTTTTATGATGTGAGTAGGACAATGCAAAGCGATTATAGAATGCTATGATAGTGCAGATAAATAATTCACTAACGAATTTATCTATGAATATTTTGTTAATACATTTGCCTATCTCTGAGGTATGCCAATCATTTTTTCCTGTACAGCTGCAGCTTTTATAGGGCTATCAATTGTAACATTGCTCATAATAGCAATATTAGTGGAAATTTGGTTACTTTTCCTCATAATTCCCTACTTATTCAAAAATTGGTTTTAGGCTTTGTTAATCATTATCATAATAATTCTTTGTTTGCGTTTGTTTTATTTATTACCTATTTTAGTGTTTAAAAATTTTTTTGACGCAAATTTACTTAATTTTTCTCTTGTTGTATTATAATAATAAGAGCACTTCATTATGATTAGAAAGCTTTTTGTATATAATTAGCGATTTCTTATCTGTAATATTGTTGCATGATATCACATGACTCGTGAATAACTTTACCTTGAAAACAAAGAGCTTTATATCTCAGAAAATGAATTTTCACCTCGTCTTAAGCTAAAACACAGCGCTTTGCGCATTTCTATTGCAAACTAATTAATGAATTTACGTAGTACTTTATGCTGAGATACATCCTTTTGCTTTTCTCTCTCTTCCAACTATTTAAAAGTGTTGATGAAATTTTAAGATGAATAGCCTTTGTTCATTTTCATCATCATTTTTTAATTCAGCTTTACGATTTTCAAAACATTAAAGGCAATATTATTTTTAATAATAAAGATTAGGTATTGTTTTACGCTTTTGTTTATCGCACTCTTAATGGGAACATCCCCTCATGAAGAATAGAATGCTCCAAACAAAATATAATGATATTGCATATCACGCACTTTTAAAGAAATATTGCTCAAAATATACTCCGTTCATTTTACGACAGCGCACGCCAATGATACAATAGTAAGCCATTATAGATCATCATCTTTAAGCTTTTGACGATACAAGCTGGAACCCATCATATATTTTGTTGGTCCCCACATTGCGACAGTCCTCGCCTCTGAGAATGTTCATAAATGACATTTGGCTTCCTTTCTTCAAGTGTTTTGCCCCATACGCCCCCACTTATGATGTGCAAGAAATGATTTTATATGAAAAGATGTATGATGAAAGAATCTTATGGTATTCTGAATTTTATTTTAATATGAAAAAATCTCAATCAGAGCTCTAAACTATCTAATTTTTCCTTGATAATCCGTTTTTAACTTTATTCTGGTTTATAAAATCTTCAAGATCATAGTTTATCGCTTTATAATAATGTCTATTTGCACTCTTAAAAAAACACACCAAAATCGTTTAAAATATATTTTTATGATTGACAATATAGATATTTGAGCCAACCATGTTCGTATTAACAAAAATACTTTAAGTGGGAGGAGGCATGCAAATATGAGAATAGATATTGTATCAATTTTTCAAAATAACTTTTCTTGAGCTGTATTGAATTTGCTTTGCTATAAAGCAATACTACTCCTATTCATCCGAATGCTCGTGACTGATAATTTGAATACACCCCCGTTAACATCGCAACCTATTTTTGAACTCTGTGTCTATAAGGAAAAAGTTTGTGCAGAAAAATACCCCATCAATCAGTTGTAGCCCCTTTCCCGCTTCACGCAAAATTTATCAACAGAGCCTTCTCTTTTCTGATGTGCGCGTACCATTGCGTGAAATTTCACTGACTGATGGCAGTGGTGAAAAACCTTTAAACGTTTACGATACTTCTGGCCCCTACACCGATAAAGATATGATCATTGACATTACAAAAGGCTTACCAGCAATTAGCTTGCCTTGGCTCTCTAAGCGGGATGATACTGAAACTTATCCTGCACGATCAGTGAAACCTGAAGATAATGGATTAATTTCTGATAAAAACCTTACACCAGCCTTTAAACAAAAACGTCCCATTTTACGAGCAAAAAATGGCAAAGCAATTACACAAATGGCTTACGCACGCGCAGGCATTATTACAGCGGAAATGGAATATGTGGCTATACGAGAAAATGAAGGATTAGCAGTAAAAGAACGGCAGAATGTACCATCAAATGAAACATTTGCTGGATCAATACCAGAAATTTATACTGCGGAATTTGTTCGCAATGAAATTGCTTGTGGACGCGCCATTATTCCACAAAACATTAATCATCCAGAGTGCGAACCTATGATTATTGGGCGTAATTTTCGTGTTAAAATTAATGCCAATATTGGCAATTCAGCAGTGACTTCATCTATGGAAGAAGAAGTTGATAAAATGGTTTGGGCTATTCGCTGGGGCGCAGATACAGTTATGGATCTCTCAACAGGTCGAAATATTCATAATATTCGTGAGTGGATTATTCGAAATGCTCCTGTTCCCATTGGAACTGTTCCACTTTATCAAGCACTCGAAAAAGTACAGGGTATTGCCGAAAACTTAACATGGGATATTTTCCGTGATACCCTTATTGAGCAAGCAGAGCAAGGTGTTGATTATTTTACCATTCATGCGGGATTAAGATTACCTTTTATCCCTTTGACCGTTGATCGGGTAACAGGTATTGTTTCACGAGGTGGTTCTATTATGGCAAAATGGTGTTTGCATCATCACAAAGAAAGTTTTCTCTATGAACATTTTGATGAAATCTGTGATATCGCACGCACGTATGACATCTCTCTTTCATTGGGGGATGGATTGCGCCCTGGCTCTATTGCCGATGCCAATGATGAAGCTCAATTTGCAGAGCTTAAAACTTTGGGAGAATTGACAAAAATTGCTTGGGGAAAAGATGTTCAGGTTATGATTGAAGGTCCTGGGCATGTCCCAATGCACAAAATTAAAGAAAATATGGAGCAACAATTAGATCTTTGTCATGAGGCGCCTTTTTATACTTTGGGACCTCTTACAACCGACATTGCTCCTGGTTATGATCATATTACATCAGCAATTGGTGCCGCTATGATTGGATGGTTTGGAACAGCTATGTTGTGTTATGTAACACCTAAAGAACACCTAGGACTCCCCGATAGGAATGACGTAAAAACTGGTGTGATCACTTATAAAATTGCTGCTCATGCTGCTGATCTTGCCAAAGGTTTACCTAGAGCACAATTGCGCGATAATGCTCTTTCGCGTGCACGATTTGATTTTAGATGGCATGATCAATTCAACCTTTCTCTTGATCCAGAAACAGCCTGTGCCTTTCATGATGAGACAATGCCTAAAGAAGCCCATAAATTGGTGCATTTTTGTTCCATGTGTGGACCCAAATTCTGTTCTATGCGTATTTCCCATGACATTCGTGAGGCAGCAGCAATAAGAAAAACAAAAGGAGAAGGTATGATCGCCATGGCCGAGAAATATCAGAAAAATGGTGACCTTTATATGGAAGTTGTTCCTCCTCAAAAAGAGAAAGTAAATAGTTGAAGAACATTCTTATCAAAGGTGCAGGTATAGGCGGCTTAACGGTTGCCTTTATGTTACAGCAAAAAGGTGTTTCTGTTACTATATCGGCTCCCCCTCGTTCTCCTCTAGGAAGTGCTAGTTGGTATGCAGGAGGAATGCTCGCACCTTACTGTGAAAGAGAAAATGCGGAACAGATTGTTGAAGATCTTGGTGTACAAGCTATACAGTGGTGGCGGAAAACGCTCCCCAACCTTGTCATACAAAAAGGCACTTTAGTGGTTGCACCTACACGAGATAGAGGAGAGCTTGAACGATTTTCTGTGCGCACGCATAATCACAAAACTATAGATCATACAGAAATAGCTCATCTTGAACCAGATCTTGCAGAACGTTTTAACTGTGCGCTCTTTTATGAAAATGAAGCCCATATTGATCCTCGCAAAGCACTTATGGCTTTAAAAGAAAAGCTTCTCAACAATGGAGCGTGTTTTGTTGATGTAGAGACCGCTGAAACAAATTTTGATATTGTTATTGATGCGACAGGAATAGCACGTTTAGGAAAGGACAAAAATATACGGGGCGTACGCGGCGAAATGCTTCTCGTGCGCTGCACCGATATTAAAATTTCGCGTCCAATTCGTCTTCTTCATCCACGGTTTCCTCTCTACATTGTACCTCGACAAGATAATATTTTTATGATTGGCGCAACAATGATTGAAAGTGACTTTGATGGTGCAATCTCTGTGAGATCAATGATGGAACTGCTCAACGCGGCTTATACTTTACATCCTGCTTTTGCTGAAGCAGAAATTATTGAATCTGGCGTTGGTGTTCGTCCATGTTATCCTAATAACTTCCCTTCTGTGCATAAAGATGGTAACTGTATTTTTATTAATGGATTTTATAGACATGGTTTTCTTTTGTCTCCAGAAATGGCAAAAAGAGCAATGAAATTGGCATTGGAATAAAGCATGAAAATATTTGTTAATGGTGAAACAGTCCAAACAGAAGTTATGACTCTCGGTCTCCTACTTGAAGAATTGGGATATGAAGGAAATTGGCTTGCGACCGCTGTTAACGCTGAAGTTGTTCCCATAGATGCACGAAGCCAATTTGTCTTACGTGAAGGAGATAAAATTGAAATTTTGAGCCCAATGCAAGGAGGCTAATAATATGCTGAATCTTTATGGACGACAATTCTCTTCCCGTCTTCTATTAGGTACAGCGCAATATCCTTCACCAGCAATCCTTCGTGATGCTATTCATAAATCGAATACGGAAATTGTGACTGTTTCCTTGCGCCGTGAAACTGCAGGCGGAAAACAAGGCGGACAATTTTGGCACTTTCTTCAAAAACTTGGAGTAACAGTGCTTCCTAATACTGCTGGTTGTTATACTGTTAAAGAGGCCGTAACGACAGCCCAATTAGCAAGAGATCTTTTTAAAACAGCTTGGATTAAACTCGAAGTGATAGGAAATCCAGACACCTTACAGCCAAATATTTTTTCCTTAATCGAAGCTGCGCAAATTTTAAACAATGAAGGTTTCAAAATTTTTGCTTACACAACGGATGATCTTATTGTTGCTGAAAAACTTTTTGACATTGGTTGTCGTGTTATTATGCCTTGGTGTGCTCCTATTGGTTCTGCCAAAGGACCTCATAATACTGATGGATTGCGTTCTATCCGTGCTTACCTTCCGGACGCTACTCTTGTTATTGATGCCGGCATTGGACGCCCATCACATGCCGCCATTGCGATGGAACTCGGTTATGATGCAGTACTGCTTAATACCGCAGTTGCTAAAGCAGGTGATCCTGTCTTAATGGCTGAAGCATTTTCTAAAGCTGTTCAAGCAGGACGTATGGGATATAAAGCTGGCATGATCGAAGCACGCAATGTGGCAGTCCCTTCAACGCCAATCATCGGAAAAGCAGTATTTTCATGAAACTGGATCCATTTTACCTCATCGTTGATAACGCTGATTGGATTGAGCGTTTGCTTCCTCTTGGTATCAAGCTCGTGCAATTGCGTATGAAACATGAAAATCAACAAATAATCCGTCAACATATCAAGCGCGCAAAAAACATATGCAATAAATTAGGAGCGCAATTAATTATTAATGATCATTGGGAAATAGCAATTGATGAAAAGTGCAATTTTATTCATCTGGGACAAGAAGACCTAAGCAATGCTGATCTTCATGCAATTCGTAAAAGTGGTATAAAAGTTGGTCTTAGTACGCATGATGAACATGAATTGGATACGGCACTCTCTGCTAATCCTGAATATATTGCACTTGGTCCTATTTATCCGACAATCTTAAAAAAAATGAAATGGATGCCGCAAGGACTAGAAAAAATCAAACAATGGAGAACGCGGATTGGTGCTTTACCTTTGGTGGGTATCGGTGGTTTAACACCAGAACGCGCAGTTGGTGTTTTAAAAGCAGGCGCAAATAGTGCTGCTGTTGTAACTGATATTATCCTTCATAAAAAACCTGAAGAGCGTGTACAGCAGTGGATAAAAGTGACACAAACATGGCGTTGATACCTTCCATTCTTATTGTTGCGGGCACTGATCCAACGGGAGGTGCCGGTATTGTTCGTGATATAGAAACCGCTGTATATTTTCAAATAAAAGCAAATTTAGCAATTACTTGTGTTAACGTACAAGATGATAATCGCGTTGTCGAAATCATTCCAATGCGCGGAGACCTCGTCGCTGCGCAAATGCGTTCCGCCCTAGAAGCAAATCCAATAAGCGCAATAAAAATCGGTATGACGGGGACAAAAGAAATTATAGCAGCAATCAGTAACGTACTCAAAGACTATCCCCATGTTCCAGTTATTTTGGATCCTGTACTTGTCGCTTCATCAGGAGGAAAACTAACAACGGAAACAATCATCGACACTATGATCGATAAACTGCTTTCTCATGTTACTCTTTTAACTCCGAATAGAGAAGAACTCGCTCTTCTTAGCCAAAGTCCATTGGCATCTCATGATAAGCAAGCAATACAACAAGCAAAAAAACTTTTGTCATTGGGAGCTCGCTCTATTTTAGTAAAAGGAGGACATGCTGAGGGTCCTCTTGCAATTGATAGATTCATTGACAAAACTGAAGTCATAAATATTTCTACTCCACGTTTAAAAGGAACAATGCGAGGAACAGGTTGCATTCTCTCAAGCGCTATTGCTGCGCATTTAGCATTAAATGAACCCCTCATTTCAGCTGTAAAAAAAGCAAAAGCATATATCCACACATTGCTTTTAACCCATTGTAAAGACAGTTTGTAAAGTCTTAATATTTTCTCATATAAAAGCAATATTTATATATTTTATTCATTTAATATTTTTAATAAAAAAGATAAAAATATAATAATAAAAAATTTATACTTAACTTTACAAATTAAATACTATAAAGTTCATTCGCATTAATTATTAAATATAGGATATAATGATTAAAAATATTATCATACCACTTGCATTCAGTAGAGAATTCTTTTATTATAAAGAGCCTAACTTGTTTAAAAAATTAAAATAGCGTAATTTAAACAAATTGTACATTTAAAGATGTATATAATCGAGAACACTTGCATTTTACGATTTGCCTTTTTTGTGAAAAGAGAGAATCCTATCAGCGTTCCTATACATTAACGGCTAGCAAATGCATTTATAAAACTTGAGGGATAAATTTGTTTGATCTATAGTTGCTAGATCATTAGAAAAAATAAAATGTTAAATCAAACGCCGTGCTCAATTTCTTATGAAGAACTCTTAAACTTTTATAAAGAAAGTGGTGCGGATGCTGTTCTGACAGATTTCCCTATTGATCGTTTTAAACAGTCTGCTTGTTTAGAGAAAAAATTAACACCTGTCGTGAGCATTTCTCATAATCAACAAACATCTCCCAAAACATCCCCAACCGTAAAATTAAATCATCATCCGCTGCATAACTCTGGGGCTCTACAAAATGAATCCACCGCTATAGAGAGTGCAAAAAATGCAAAGACACTCGATGAGTTAAAATCTGCTCTCCTTGCATTTAATGGCTGTTCATTAAAATTGACAGCAAAAAATACCTGTTTTTCAGATGGAACAGCAGGAAGCCCCCTGATGCTTATAGGCGAAGCACCAGGACGAGACGAGGATATACAAGGAATTCCTTTTGTGGGAAAAGCAGGGATGTTGCTTAATAAAATCCTCGCATCAATTGGCTTAACAAGAAATAATGTTTACATTGCCAACACTATTCCTTGGCGTCCACCAGGAAATCGTACACCAACACCAAGAGAAGTTGCCTTGTGCCGCCCTTTTATTGAACGACACATTTATTTAGCGCGTCCTCGTGTACTTATAGCACTGGGAGGCGTTGCTGCACAGTTTCTTACGGGATCTCAAAATGGGATTATCCGAACAAGAGGAAAATGGCATCTTTATGAAAGTGAGGATAATATAAAAATACCTGTTATGCCAACTTTCCACCCTGCCTACCTTCTTCGAACCCCTAGTCAAAAGAAGCTTACATGGATAGACTTCTTAGAAGTAAAAAATCGCCTCGATAGCCTTTTGTAATTCTGTAATCTTCTTTGACACTAAAATTAAACACCTTCTTTAACTCTTAAAATACGAATGGGAACAACTATGGAACAGCCAACAACATATATTTATCGTTTGGAAGACTACCAGCCAACCCCTTACGCTATCCCTAAAACACAACTTTCCTTTCAATTGGCACCAACAAAAACTTATGTTACAGCCATATTGTCTATTGAATCCCGTCACGATACAAAAGAATTAACACCTCTTGTTCTTTCTGGTGATGATCTTACTTTAATTTCCGTTTCTATTAATGATGAGACATTAGCCCCAAATGCTTATAAAGTGACGCCTTCACGTTTAGAAATTACAACGCCACCAACGGCTCCTTTTACATTGAAATTGGTTACGGAACTGAATCCTGAAAGCAATCGTCAACTTATGGGCCTTTATCTTTCAAATGGTGTTTATTGCACACAATGCGAATCGGAAGGTTTTCGTCGTATTACTTATTTTTACGACCGCCCAGATGTTCTTTCTACCTATAGAGTGAAAATTGAAGCAGATTCCCAAGCAATCCCAATCTTGCTTTCAAATGGTAATCTGGTGGAAACAGGAACTTTAGAGAATAATCGCCATTTTGCCATTTGGGAAGATCCTTATCCCAAACCATCTTATCTCTTTGCTTTAGTAGGTGGAGATCTCGATAAGTTAGAAGACCATTTTACAACTGTATCTGGAAGACGTATCGAGCTTGGTATCTACGTAGAAAAAGGAAAAACCAAACGCGCCGCTTATGCAATGGATGCTCTTAAACGTTCCATGCGTTGGGATGAACAATGTTTTGGGCGCGAATATGATCTTGATATTTTCAATATTGTTGCAGTGTCCGACTTTAACATGGGAGCAATGGAAAACAAAGGCCTTAACGTTTTTAATGATAAATATGTTCTTGTCGATCCTGAAACAGCAACCGATCAGGATTATAGAAATGTTGAACGTGTCATTGCACATGAATATTTCCATAATTGGAGCGGTAATCGTATTACCTGTCGCGATTGGTTTCAACTCTGTTTAAAAGAAGGATTCACTGTTTATCGTGATCAGGAATTTTCATCAGATCAAAATGTACGCAGCCTACAGCGAATTGAAAATATAAAAACATTAAAAGCGACGCAATTTGCCGAAGACGCTGGGCCCCTCGCTCATCCTGTACGTCCTCGTCAATATAGCCAAATTAACAATTTTTACACCACAACTGTTTATGAAAAAGGTGCTGAAGTTGTTCGCATGATACGGACTATTTTAGGACCCTCTATGTTTCGTAAAGGTACTGATCTTTACTTTCAACATCATGATGGACAAGCTTGTACAATTGAAGATTTTATCGCTTGTTTTGCTGAAGTATCTGGTCAAGACTTCTCCCAATTCATGTTGTGGTATGAACAAGCTGGAACACCCAATGTAGAAATCGATAGTCATTATAGTGATGGTGTTTTAACAATTCATGCAAAGCAACATATTCCCGCAACCCCACAACAAAATATAAAAAAACCTATGCTTATCCCTATCGCTTTTGGACTCTTAGGACACAACGGAGAAAACCTCACCTATGAAGCAGATACAGATATTCAATCAGATGTTATGCTTTTATCTAAGGAAAGCCAAACGTTTACATTAAAGGGACTGCGTGAAAAACCCGTTTTATCACTGCTGCGAGACTTTTCAGCGCCAATCATTCTACACACTCCATTCAATGAAAGAGAACTTATTTTTCTTGCACAACATGATGACAATCACATTAATCGCTGGCAATCTCTTAATCATTTAATGACGCAAGCTTTGATTCAAAGCATTCAAGGTAAAACACAAGAAAAAGCAACACTTCCTTCTGCTTTGCTAAAGCTGATTGAAACGATCATAACAGATGAAAACTTAGAGCCTGAATTTCGTGCCTTCTGTATAAATTTACCTAGTGAAGTTGAGCTTGCTCATACAATCGGTAAAAATGTTGATCCAGATCGTATTCATTATGTCCGCAATCAGTTTTTAACTTCACTTGCACAAACCCATCAAGAGCTCTTAACAAAATTCTATGGACAAATGCAAACCCAAGCGCCCTATTCAGCAAACGCTGTACAAGCTGGAAAGCGAGCATTAAAGAATATCATATTGGATTATCTTTCCATTGCTGAAGCCAATCCAAATCGTGCTGCCACACAATATGCAACTGCTGATAATATGACTGACCGTATGGCTAGTATCGCTATTCTCGTGAAACGTTTTAATGAAAGTGAGCAGGCACAAAATGCCTTAAATGATTTTGAAAACCGCTATAGGCATGATCCTTTGGTCATGGATAAATGGTTTTCTATTCAAGCAATGGTTGCTGGCACATCAACGCTAGAAAATGTTCAAAAGCTCATGCAACACCCGCTATTTTCAAAAGACAATCCCAATCGTGTACGTTCCCTAATCGGTGTTTTTGCCTCTAACAATCTCACGGGCTTTAATAGGATGGATGGAGCGTCTTATCATTTTCTTTGCCAAATCATTTTGGAAATTGACAAAAAAAATCCACAGCTCGCTTCACGATTATTAACAACGATGCGCTCTTGGCGACAATTAGAACCCATTCGACAACAAAAACTTGAAACTGAATTAAAAACGATTGCTGCTGCGCCAAAATTATCAAGTGATGTCGCTGATATTATCAACCGCCTGCTCACTTGAAACGAAAAATTATTTTAAATCAATATGCTATAATATTTTTTTAAATAAATTCTACAAACTATTCGATCATCATTAAACCTATAAACAGGCAATCTAAGCCTGTTTATAGATCATGTTTAAAGTACCTTTTCCTTTTCATATTCCAAGTTCATAGAAGTAAAATTATTTTTTTTAAAAAAAAGACTGGACAGAAGACTCCTGTTTTGATTCATTGCACTCGATGGGGTTACTATGAATATCGAAGCAGTTTTTAAATCACATTATTCTGGAATTAAAGGAACAAGAGATGGCTAAATTGGACGCATATAATGCGCCAAGGGAGATATGTGCTGATTCAAAATCGAGCGCTCCAAGTCATAAAGCGCAGAAAAAACGTATTCATCTGCTTTCTGGCTCTGCCTATCAAAAGCTTCTCTTTATTGAGCCTTGGTTGCGTCGCTCACTTCCATTTGTCATTGTAGCATTTCTTATTGTACTTGCATCAATTCGTTTTGTATCACTCTATGATTGGCGTAACACGATTGATAAAAACACGCGTTCTACCATCACTCTTTTAGCTTCTCATATTACCAATACAATTAATCATGACTTACTGGCTGTTTCTCAGAAAGGAAAAGTCTCTACCCTTTCTCATAGTCATTTACAAAATATCCTCACCACTTTTCGTAATCAAGAGCTTATTAATCCTAGCACTCTGATCGCCATTGTTGATCAAAAAGGAAATGTCTTGGCTTCATCCAGTTCAGAGATTGCTTTAGGGAAACCTTTGCAAGATTTTATCTCTGACAGCATTGCTTTACAATCTCTTGGACAGCATGTTGGAATTATGAAAATCACAATAGGAAAAGATGCCCCTGCTCTTGCTTCATTTCACCAAACAGAAAATGGGCAATATGGCGTATTCATTAGCGAAAAGATGCAAGATAGCGCCATAGAATGGCGGAAAATTCTCTCGTTAAATATAACTCTGTTCATTGGAACTAGTGGCATTATCCTCGCTCTTCTTTATGCTTATTACAACCAAATTGTACGAGCACGCAAAACAGATCTTGTTTCAGAAAAAAATCAAAATCGTATTGATATGGCAATGATGCGTGGACGCTGTGGACTATGGGATTGGAATATGGCAAGTGGACGCGTCTACTGGTCACGAGCAATGTACGAAATGCTCGGCTATGTCCCTCAGGATGCATTGCTCTCAATTTCCCAAATTAGCGCCATTATCAATCCAAATGATGCGAATTTTTTTGATCTTGCTCAGGAATTAATGAGCGGTAAAAAAAAGCATATTGATATTAACGTTCCCATGCGCCATGCCGATGGCCACTATGTCTGGATGCGCATTCGTGCCGAAGTTACTGAAGAAGAAGAACCCCATTTGGTTGGTATTTCCTTCGATATTAGTGAACAGCAACAATTGGCTGAACAAACAGCGCAAGCCGACCTTCGTATCCGTGATGCGATTGAAAACATTTCAGAATCTTTCGTCTTGTGGGATGCTGAAGGACGTTTAGTCATGTCCAACAGCAAATTTTGCGAATATGCCGCTATTCCTAAACAAATTCTACAATCAGGTATCCAACGTGCAACCGTCGAAGCCATGGCACGCCCTGCACTCAGTGAATATCCCCTTAAAGATGATGGTACTGGTAACTTAACCAGTATTCGCCAAACAGCAGATGGTTGTTGGCTCAAAATTAACGAACGGCGAACCCAAGACGGAGGATTGGTTTGTATTGGTACTGACATTTCTGAGCTTAAACAACAACAGGAGAAATTTGAAGATAGTGAAAGGCGTCTTTTTTCTTTCATTCAAGAACTCAAGCGCGCGCGAGGGAGTGCTCAACAACGCGCAACAGAAGTTGAAAAACTTAATAAAAGTTTGAAAGCAGAAAAAGAGCGCGCCGAAAGTGCTAATAAGGCTAAATCAGAATTTTTAGCCAATATGTCTCATGAATTGCGCACGCCACTGAATGCTATTCTCGGTTTTTCAGATATCATGTTGCAATCAACTTTTGGCCCTCTTGGTTCACAACGCTACAAGGAATATATGCATGATATTTACAATTCAGGAACCCATCTTCTAACCCTTATCAATGACATCCTTGATATGTCAAAAATTGAAGCTGGAAGATTTACGCTTGATTGTAAGAGTACCGATCTTGAGCCCATCATTAGTGAAGCAGTACGAACACTAACGCCTCAAGCTCAAGAAAAAAATATTGTTGTTACAACAAACATTACCCCAGAACTTCATGCTGAGGTTGATGGTCGTGCAATGAAACAGATTTTCCTTAATCTCATCTCTAATGCCGTTAAATTTACGCCTTCTGGCGGAAATATTGATGTCTGCGCTTTTAGGAAAAAAAACAACCTTATTTTTAAAATTACAGATACAGGTGTTGGTATTCCCCAATCAGCGATTAAAAAACTTGGACAACCTTTTGAACAAGTCGAAAATCAGCTTACTAAATCTCACACGGGCTCAGGTCTTGGCTTAGCCATTTCACGCTCCTTGCTAGAACTCCACAAAGGAAAACTTGAAATTACTTCAAAAGAAATGAAAGGGACAACTGTAACGATTATAATGCCCATCACACAAAGTTAAATTTCTCCATTTTGTTCTCGTTGTAGTAAAATCTGTTTCCGTTTGTCCCCCCAACGATACCCTGAAATAAAACCATTTTTACGCACAACACGATGACAAGGAATGATAACAGCCAATTCGTTACGTGCGCAGGCATTAGCAACGGCACGAAAAGCACTCGGCATACCAATACGGCACGCTAAGACTTTATATGAAATTGTTTCACCACATGGTATATCACATAATACTGCCCATACTTGTCGTTGAAAAACTGTACCATTTATATCTAAGGGAAATTATATTTTTTTACCAACTTAGGTGTTTCTATCATGGCTATAATATGGGCAACTTCTCTCTTAAATGTATTGTCACCTACAACTTGTTGTGCATCACCAAAGCGTATCGTAAATTCCTGTAATAATTGCTCTATAGTGTCTCCTAACGCTATATAACAAATCCCTCTTTGAGACCTAGCCACCAAAAGCTTTCCTATTGATACATCTTTCAGACAGAATATTCTCGTTTGGGAAATGTTCAGCATTTTAGCCTTCTTTATATTTTAAAAAGTTTTGAACATCATCCATAAAATAAAGGAGGAGTAATCACTATCTTTTAAAAACAAACAAAATTATTCTGAAATTATCTCCTTAGCCATTGTATTAAAATACACTCTCACCCTTTTAATCAAATGGAAACATCCATAGATTGACGTTCTTCCTACCCTAAAATGGAAACTTCGACCAGAGCCGATCTATCAACAATCTTGCTTTTTATCTAACAGATTCCAACTGAGACCATTTTATATGGTTTATTTCATAAGCTCTAACAAAAAACACCTTAATGTGGTAAATTTTCATACCTTATATCACAGCTCTAAACGGCAGTATTTTACGGAACAATACGATAAGCTTCCCATTTCATCGTGCAAAATCCCATCAAACCATAAATAATGGCTTATGTTTTACAAGCAACAGAAAAAGCGCGTACTCTCTTAGGCAAACAACGTCATAAAACACAAAATATGCCGGCAATGGATTAGAAAGATGTTCCGGCTTTTTATTCTCCACAGTATGCTTGAATATTCTAATTTGTTGGAGCATTATTATTATTTTTTATCAAAGGTCATACTTTTGATATACTGGCGAGATGACTCAATTCAAAAAAAGAAATTTATCTTCAATTTTATGAAAAAAAGCATGGAAAAGGTATTTTAGTGCTTACTTTCTTTGTCACTTAACTTATAAAATAACTGTAGCCTCAGAACTGAAATATTTTGCCCACAACAATCGCGCACAGATATTTGTCATAGGAAAAAGCCATGCCCAAACGCACAGATATAAAATCTATTCTTATCATCGGAGCAGGACCTATTATCATTGGTCAGGCATGTGAATTTGATTATTCAGGTACACAAGCCTGTAAAGCATTAAAAGAAGAAGGTTATCGAATTATTTTGGTAAATTCTAATCCTGCCACGATTATGACAGACCCAGATCTAGCTGATGCAACTTATATAGAGCCCATTACTCCTGAAATAGTTGCCAAAATTATTGCCCACGAACGTCCCGATGCCCTTTTGCCCACTATGGGAGGACAAACAGCCCTCAATACTGCTTTATCGTTAAAGCGTATGGGTATTTTAGACCGCTATCATGTTGAAATGATAGGGGCTAATGCTGATGCTATTGATAAAGCTGAAGATCGTGCTTTATTCCGCCAAGCGATGGCAAAAATCGGTTTGGAAACGCCACGCTCTATGTTAGCCAATGCAACAGAACTGAAAGAAGAAAATCGCCAACAACACGCAAAAACGTGTGCTGAACTTAAAGCAAAACTTTCTGGTGCTGCGCTTGACAAAGCTCTCGAAGAACTTGAGCGCAACTGGCGACATACCGAAACTGATCGCAAACAACATTATATCGCCCATGCAACAGCAAAAGCAGTTCAAGCTCTTGATGTTGTTGGGCTTCCAGCTATTATTCGTCCTTCATTTACCCTTGGTGGAACCGGTGGTGGAATCGCTTACAATCGTTCTGAATTTTATGAAATTATCGAACGTGGTCTTGAAGCTTCGCCTACAACAGAAGTTTTAATTGAAGAAAGTGTTTTAGGGTGGAAAGAATATGAAATGGAAGTTGTTCGTGATAAGAACGACAACTGTATCATTGTTTGTTCTATTGAAAATATTGATCCAATGGGGATTCATACCGGTGATTCGATCACTGTAGCACCTGCTCTTACCTTAACAGATAAAGAATATCAATGTATGCGTAATGCTTCGATTGCTGTTTTACGTGAAATTGGTGTTGAAACGGGGGGATCCAATGTACAGTTTGCTGTCAATCCTGAAAATGGGCGCCTCATTGTTATTGAAATGAATCCGCGTGTTTCTCGTTCTTCAGCACTTGCCTCAAAAGCAACGGGGTTTCCCATTGCCAAAGTAGCGGCTAAACTGGCTGTTGGTTATACACTTGATGAATTAAAAAATGATATAACGGGCGGTGCAACACCAGCATCATTTGAACCGTCTATTGACTATATTGTGACAAAAATTCCTCGTTTTGCTTTCGAAAAATTTCCCGGTTCATCACCTGTCCTCACAACTGCGATGAAATCTGTAGGAGAAGTCATGGCAATTGGACGCACTTTTCAAGAATCGTTACAAAAAGCACTCCGTGGACTTGAAACAGGACTTACGGGTCTTGATGAAATTGTTATTCCAGAGCATGCTGAAGGCGATGAAAAAAGTTCTATACGCTCAGCCATTGCCATACCAAGCCCTGATCGTCTACGCTATATTGCTCAAGCCATGCGCACAGGCTTACCCTTAAATGAGATTCACCAAATTAGCAAAATTGATCCGTGGTTTTTAGAACAAATAGCCTCCATCATTGAAATGGAGCAGCGTATCCGCATTCATGGATTACCCCAAGACGCAGATAACTTACGTATGTTAAAAGCTATGGGATTTTCAGATGCGAGATTAGCCTCCCTTACTGAGAAAGAACCCGATGATATTGCCGCTTTACGCAAATCACTGAATGTTAAACACGTCTTCAAACGGATTGATACTTGTGCCGCTGAATTTTCTTCTCCTACAGCCTATATGTATTCGACATATGAAGTTCCCTTTGCAGGTGTAGAGCACTCGGAAGCACACATTTCTGAACGCAAAAAAATTGCTATTTTAGGCGGTGGACCAAACCGCATTGGGCAAGGTATTGAATTTGATTACTGTTGCTGTCACGCTGCTTTTGCACTGCGTGATGCAGGTTTTGAAGCGATTATGATTAACTGCAATCCTGAAACAGTTTCAACCGACTATGATACCTCTGATCGCCTTTACTTTGAATCTTTAACAACAGAAGATGTTATCGCTATTTTAGAAGCAGAACAGGAAAAAGGCGATTTGGTTGGAGTCATCGTCCAATTTGGCGGACAAACACCCTTGAAATTGGCAAGCGCTCTAGAAAAACACAACATCCCCATCCTAGGTACTTCACCTGACGCTATCGACTTAGCAGAAGATAGAGATCGCTTTCAAAAACTGTTATTTAAACTTAACTTAACACAACCTCAAAATGGTATAGCCCACTCCATCGAACAAGCACGCCTCATTGCCCACGAACTAGGCTTCCCATTGGTTGTACGTCCCTCTTATGTTTTAGGAGGACGTGCTATGCAAATTATTCGTGATGAACGTAGCTTACAAAATTATTTACTTGAGAGTGTCCCTGAATTAATTCCAGAAGATATCAAAGTCCGTTATCCTAACGATACAACAGGACAAATCAATATATTGCTTGGTAAAAATCCGCTTCTCTTTGATACCTATTTAACAGAAGCAATTGAAGTAGATGTTGATTGTCTATGTGATGGCAAAGAAACACTGATCGTTGGTATTATGGAACACATTGAAGAAGCTGGTATCCACTCTGGTGATTCAGCATGTTCTTTACCAGTCCATACGCTCTCACATAAAATAGTTACTGAATTAGAGCGCCAAACCAAAGCATTAGCACAAGCACTTCATGTTCGCGGCTTAATGAATGTACAATATGCTATAAAAGATGACACCATTTATGTCTTAGAAGCCAACCCCCGTGCTTCACGTACTGTCCCATTTGTTGCAAAAACGATTGGTCGCCCTATTGCTAAAATGGCTGCACGTATTATGGCAGGAGAAACGCTCCATGATGCTCTTCAAGCTTATGGTGGATTACCTTCTTTACAGGAAAAACAACATATTGCCGTCAAGGAAGCAGTGTTTCCTTTTGCTCGTTTTTCAGGTGTTGATACACTTCTTGGTCCAGAAATGCGCTCAACCGGTGAAGTTATGGGACTTGACTATGAATTTTCGCTTGCTTTTGCTAAAGCCCAACTTGGAGCTGGTGTCAAACTCCCTAAAGAGGGAACTTTGTTCGTTTCTGTAAGAGATGAAGATAAAAAACGCATCTTAAATCCTGTAAAACGTTTAACTGAGCTCGGCTTTTCTGTTGTCGCCACAAGTGGAACACAAAAATTTCTCACCGAACACCACATTGAAGCAAAAAAAATCAACAAAGTTCTAGAGGGACACCCCCATATTGAAGACGCTATTCGTAATCGCCAAATTCAATTGATTTTTAATACAACTAGCACTGCCAGTGCCATCTCAGACTCAAAATCATTACGTTATGCAGCACTCATGCAAAATGTTCCCTACTATACAACAATAGCTGGGGCTGAAGCCGTCGTAGAAGCGATCAAAGCACTCAAAAAAAGGCGCCTTGAAGTACGTTCCCTACAAAGTTATTTTAGTTAAATTTTTTCTACATAGCAAAATGTACACTGTTTTCTTATTTTTTCTTTATATAAAAATTGATTAAGACTTGCTTTTTGTTCTAAAAACTTTTATAGAGGTTTCATCGAATTTTCGGTTACGTGACTTTCTTTCCTGTGCAATCTGCACTTTTGACGAAACTTCTCCCACCTAATTTCGATCTACAACCGTATTGAAGGAATGAAAGCTTCAATACTCAATATAATATATATTCTAAGGAGTTTCCTATGTCTACAGGAACAGTTAAGTGGTTTAATACAACAAAAGGTTTCGGATTCATTCAACCTAGTGATGGTAGTGCAGATGTATTTGTACATATTTCTGCCGTCGAGCGTTCTGGTCTAAACAGTCTTAATGAAGGGCAAAAAATTTCTTATGATGTTCTTCAAGATCGTCGTTCAGGAAAATTTGCCGCTGGTAACCTTGCAGCTCTTTAAAGTTTAAATTCTGCAATATTTTATTTAAAAATCTTCGTTTGTAACGACGAAGATTTTTTTTATTTTTATAAAGCATCATTTTACCTTGTTAAAATAAAAGACTTCTTATCTCCTTTGTACAATTTATCAAACCTCCTTTATACTTCCTCAAAAACTTTCATAAAATCTACAACGAGATTATCTTGTAAAAATCTCAAAAAAGAAGAATATAAAGCCCGTGTAAGGGTATTTTGGAAGTTTTTTATTGCATACAATATAATCTCTTATAGAATATCCTTAAAGCAATAACCATTTGTTGATATAATATAAGGATTTAAAATTATGGCTTTTATTGCCGACAAACTGTCTCGTATCAAACCTTCTGCAACAATTGCTGCTTCTCAAAAGGCCCGCCATTTAAAAGCATTAGGGCGCGATGTTATTGCTTTAAGTGCTGGAGAACCAGACTTTGATACCCCAGACAACATCAAAAACGCGGCTATTGAAGCTATTCGAAGGGGAGAAACAAAATACCCTCCCATATCTGGAATTCCAGAATTGCGCCAAGCAATTTCTGCAAAGTTTAAAAGAGAAAATAACCTTCTTTACCAACCAGAACAAATTATTGTTGGTACCGGTGGAAAACAAATTCTCTTTAATGCATTCATGGCAACTTTGAATAAAGGAGATGAGGTCATCATTCCATCCCCTTATTGGGTTAGTTATCCAGAAATGGTCGCACTCAACGATGGTACGCCTGTCTTTTTAGAAACAAAAGCTGAATTTTCTTATAAACTCCAACCACAAGAGCTAGAAGCTGCCATTACCCCCAAAACCAAATGGTTCATCTTTAACTCTCCTTCAAATCCATCAGGTGCCGCTTATACACACAATGAATTGAAAAAACTCACAGATGTTTTAGTAAAATATCCTCATGTTTATATCCTTTCCGATGATATATATGAACATCTCACATATGATGGTTTTACCTTTGTTACTCCAGCTCAAGTAGAACCAGCGCTTTATGAGCGTACACTCACAATGAATGGCGTTTCTAAAGCCTATGCGATGACGGGATGGAGAATCGGCTATGCAGGCGGACCACAAGAATTAATTAAAGCTATGGATACCATTCAAGGCCAGCAAACATCTGGAACAAGTGTCATTTCACAATGGGCTGCTGTTGAAGCACTCAATGGGCCACAAGACTTTATCGCTAAAAATAAAAGTATTTTTCAAGCACGCCGTGATCTCGTTGTCTCCATGCTAAACCAAGCTCCTGGCATTCACTGTCCAACGCCCGAAGGTGCTTTTTATGTTTATCCTTCTTGCACAGGACTTATTGGAAAGAAAACACCTAACGGTCAACGTATTACGAATGATGAAGATTTTGCCATAGCGCTTCTAGAAACAGAAGCTGTTGCTGTCGTCCAAGGATCTGCTTTTGGACTTGGATCAGCTTTTCGTATTTCTTATGCAACATCAGAAGAATTACTTGAAGAAGCTTGTATACGTATACAGCGCTTTTGTAACAATTTAATTTAAAATCTTTAATATCATCTCTTGTGATCGTTTTTTGCCGAATGTCAGTATATCCGATAAAACATCGGAAACTGTATTATGATCTGAATCAATCGATTCAGCAAAAATATCCATGAATAAACACAACAATAGAGGCTGTAGATAAAGATCAAAAAAATCTAACAATCAAATATAATGAATCGGTCTATTATCATGAGATGATGAAAAAACTATTCTGCTTTTTCTATTCAATTTATAACTCTAAAAAAGACCGAGCACTTTTAAACACAATTGCCCTTATAATCAACGGCCCTTACAATCAAATCTTTTCTATTTCTCGGCTTCTTCTTCGTCCTAAAATGAATAAGAATCCACTCCCCTCGTTGGGCAAACAATCCAGTTTCCTTTAAGTTCTAATAACTACTTGATTTACTTCATAGGATTTATGAACAAGACCTGCCTTAAACATTCACCTCACACTCTCATAAAAAGCATTTCATATATAAGGTTTTAAATTTTTTATATCACACCACTAAAAGATAGACTGGTGCAACAGGATAAATCTCTCTCAAACTCCTCATTGAATTTTACTATTCTTAAAAAATTGTTGGATATCCATAAATTTTGAAATTTTTTCCTTATCATCTCCCATATATTGCAATTTATAGGGACTCTTTCAAAAATAAAAAAAAAGCCGGACATATGTCCGGCAAATTTGGAAAATCCTCAGAGATAAAATCAATCTGATAGATCTTCGTAAGGGAACACTCAAGAAAACGCACTGGGAGGCAACATAATCAAGAGATAACATTCTATGTCATTTTATAAAAAAAAGTACAATAAAGACTTAAGCGTACCTGCTATGCAATAAACACATAGCTTTACATTTTTCTCCATCATGTACCACTCTCTTTAATTAAATATAACAATGTAAGCTATGCCATCACATGATTGTCCATTTTTCAATATATAATACCATATAATATCCCTCATGCTTGCTAGCATTCATAAAGAACATTTATCTCTTTTTTCAAAAGTATTTATCCACACGGACTCCCTCCACTTTTAATGTGCAATGAATAGTTTTAATTGATTCAATATGGAAAAATTTGAAACAAAAGAATATTACGGGAATCTCAAGTTGCAAAACAGTTAATTATTCCTTATAAATTAAGGTATTAACATTAAAAAGACCACTGACGGGCTTTTAAAAAAATATAATCTCGAAAAGCATTTAACCTTGCCAAATTCTTTAAATTATAAGGATAACAAAAAAAAGTATCAAAAGAAGGAATATCAACCATATCAGGAAAAAGACGCACCAAATGCTCATCATTATTGACGATATAATCAGGCAGCACAGCGATCCCAAGATCACGCATAAGCGCATTCTTTATTGAGATGATATTGTTGATTTGTAGAATTGAAACGCGCAATGATCCATCACTTCTACCAGCCTTTTCCAACCAATTTAAACCAGACAAATAAGGTGGGACAGGTTCACCGAACGAAATAATACGATGTTCATCGAGATCAGACAATTTTTCCGGCTTTCCATAATTTGCAATATACTTTTCCGAAGCATAAACATGCATATGAATTGTAAAGAGTTTTCTTTGTATAAGATCAGGTTGTTGGGGTTGATGTAAGCGAACAGCACAATCCGCATGACACATTGTCAAATCAAGCTCTTCATCGGAAAGCAAAAGCTGAACCTGCATATCAGGATAAAGACTAAGAAATTCTGGCATACGCTCTGCAATCCACCCTGCTCCCATTCCAAAGGTCGAGGTCACACGCAGATGCCCCGTTGGTTTTGCATAGCTTTCACTTAATTGCAAACGCACACTTTCAAGCTTCATCAAAACATCATGAGCTGTACGATAAAGAGTTTCTCCCTGTTCTGTAAGAATCAAACCACGCGCATGACGTTGAAATAAGGATACCCCAACCTCTTGTTCTAAAGCCGAAACCTGTCGTGAAACGGCTGATTGAGATAAATGAAGCTTTTGAGCAGCATGCGTAAAAGATCCCGCTTCTGCTGCAGCGTGAAAAACCCTTAACTTATCCCAATCCAATGGTGGCGCCACAATTAATTCTACCTCTAGATTCTTTATGTTCTCAATGAGTTACTAACGCTTGAGTATATCCAAAAACCGTTCTGCTTCCAGCGCTGCCATACACCCCCTTCCCGCAGCCGTTACAGCTTGGCGAAATGTTTCATCTGTTACATCGCCTGCAGCAAAAACACCAGCAATGCTTGTTGCTGTTGAGTCCGGTGCTGTCCATAAATAACCGCCTCGTTTTTGTTTCAGCTGTCCTTCAAACAGAGAAACAGCAGGATCATGCCCAATAGCAATAAATATACCCTCTGCATTCACTGTCATCTCGTGACCTGTCTTAACATTTTTCAGACGTGCCCCTGTTACAACAGCGCCCTTTGAATCTTGAGCTGGCAAACCAACAATTTCTTCAACCACATGATCCCAAATGATATGCACGTTCTTGCAAGCAAGCAACCTATCTTGCAAAATTTTCTCTGCCCGAAATTGTCCCCGCCTGTGAACCACGCTTACACTCTTTGCCAAATGCGATAAATAAAGTGCTTCTTCAACCGCCGTATTTCCTCCTCCTACGACAATAACGTCCTTATCACGATAAAAAAAGCCATCACATGTAGCACAAGCGGAAACACCACCGCCCATAAAGGTCTGTTCACTTTCTAAACCAAGCCAACGCGCTTGAGCTCCTGTTGCAATAATCAGTGCATCACAAGAATATTGTGTTCCTGAATCCCCATATAAGACAAAAGGATACTTCAACAAATCAGCCTTTATAATTGTATCATAGACAATTTTTGTCCCCATATTCTCAGCTTGTTTCGCCATTTGTTCCATCAACCATGGTCCTTGAATGGGATCTGCAAAACCTGGATAATTCTCAACATCAGTTGTAATTGTTAATTGTCCACCCTGCTGCAAGCCCGTCACCAAAACCGGCTTAAGCATTGCTCTTGCTGCATAGATCGCCGCTGTATAACCAGCCGGACCTGAGCCAATAATCAGCAGACGAATATGCGATTGTACCATTAAATCCCCTTCACTTTATTATAACTTAATTATTCTATAAATGATAACGGAATACAGCCTTTAAAAAAATATTTTTCAAGCGCCTCAATTATGTTATACATATTTCTTTTCAAGTTTTATGAAAAGGTCTGATTACCAATTCATCAAGGCATGCTAATGTTACGAATTAATCCTTATCCTATAAAAAGAAAAACGTAAATTCTTATGAGCACAAAACCATAATAAAAAGAGATACAAAGATAGGGAACGATCATTTTTCAATTTATTATCAATGTCTGTGCACGTTTTGCCTTAATCATGGGAGGAGCAATGCTTTTGCCAATTTTTGTGGATCTGCATGATAACAATCATAATTGGATAACTTTTCTCTATTCTTGTGCCATAACCACCATGTTAGCAACCCTAATTCTTTTAGCAACTAAGGGAGCTACTTGTCGTTTTTCAGCACGGCTTGGCTTTATGCTTACTGTTTGTCTTTGGCTAACAGGGAGCATCGTAGGTGCTTTACCTCTTTATCTTTCTCCTCTTCCCATTTCTCTAGCAGGGGCCATTTTTGAATCTGTTTCTGGAATTACGACAACAGGCTCCACAGTCCTTTCTAATCTTGATAATTTATCGCGAAGTATTTTGTTATGGCGTTCTCTTATATGCTGGATTGGGGGCATTGGCTTTATCGGTTTAGCTCTCTTGCTTTTGCCTTCACTGCGTGTGGGTGGCGTACGACTTTTTCATATGGAATCATCTGATAAATCTGAAAAAATATTGCCTCGCATCAACCAAATTGCTAACGGAATTATCATTGCTTATGTTGGGTTAACATTGGCTTGTATGCTTTCTTATTTTGCTGCAGGCATGAATTTATTTGATGCCATTAACCATGCAATGAGTACAGTAGCAACAGCTGGTTTTTCAACGCATGATGCTTCTTTTGGTTATTTTTCTGATAAACCAGCCATCTTAATTATTTCAACAATCTTCATGTTGCTTTCTGCTTTGCCCTTCGTACTTTATGTTAAATTAGTCCTTCCTGGACACTCCAAACGCTTTCTTGACCCACAAGTGATTGTTTTTATTCATATCGTTCTCCTTTTTAGCTTTGCTTTAGCGGCATGGCTACGGTTTTATGATCATCGCGCGTTCCACTTGATTTTCCTTGATGTCATTTTTCACCTTTCATCCATTATTAGCACCACAGGTTACAGCGCTGAAGATTATCAACTTTGGGGACCGTTTGCGCTTGGAATTTTCTTCATTGTTTCTTTTACAGGCGGATGTGCTGGTTCTACTTCTGGCGGCATGAAAATCAATCGCCTCATTATTCTTTGGCGTATTACACAAACAAATATAGAGAAACTTCTTTCTCCTAATGTCGTTGTAAAGGCGCGCTACGATCACTCAAATATATCAAACGATGCTGCTCAAGCTGTTTTGTTTTTTTTCTGTCTTTATATGTTTTGCCTTGTTATCGGCACTGCACTTTTGCTCACAACCGGTCTTGACTTTACCTCTGCCTTTACGGGAGTCTTAACCGCACTTTCAAATGTTGGTCCAGGCTTTGGAGATATTATTGGCCCCGCTGGTAATTTCTCTACAATCAACGATCATGCTTTATGGATTTTAAGTTTTCTAATGTTAGCTGGACGCCTTGAAATCATAACAATATTCGTCCTTTTTATTCCCGCTTTCTGGCGTGAACAATTCTAATGCATAGAGCATTTTATTCTACCGTGATAAAAAATTTACAAGATAAAAAGGTGTAAACAGTATGCGTCACAATATTCACCCCTCATTCAATCCATGGAAGATTTCCTAAAATTTCATACAAATCATCATATCAATGATATAAAAACAATTAAATACCAAGAGTTTCAAAGCCATAACATATAAAACTCCACTTTATTGATCTTCTTTATCAAATAAAGTGGACGCATAGAACATTCTTTTTTACGAATAATCTCTCATGCAAAAAATATGAATATTTGCTAATAAAAGCGTTTTTTCTCTTTAATAGAGTGACATCCGTAATGCTCTTATATGACGAATTCACAAACTTGTAAAAAACATCTCACAATATTCATCACCCCCATTTCACGACAGCCCTCATGAAAGATATAAAATGGGCACCATCATTTTTATTTAAATAATAATAAGGCGCAAATCGGCACCACAAAATAAGATATAAATTAGTACCACCATATTATTTTCTTTCTGTTAATGTCGTAACAGCCTGCATTTCAGACAATTTATAAGAAATCTCTTTACACCTTGTCTCCAATAGTTTTTATCCACTACATGCCTTCTTCCAATTGTAATGTGTAAGAGGATAGCTCTCATTGATTTAATATCAACAGATTTGGCATGAGAAAATCTTAAGGTATTCAAAGCTCTTATTCAAATTGAAAAGGTAATTTATCTATAAAAATCATATATATATTGATCTTCAATCGATCTTATTATGAATTTATTGAAAATATTTACAACTATTTTATCTATAGAAATACCATCATTATCTTTTTTAAGACAAGAAAACGTTTTTTTTTGCTATCTATTTAAGTCCTCCAAAATGTAACAATACCAATACAACACCGCATAAGATAGTGCATAAATCTCTGGACTTGAGTTAAAGCATTATTTTCTTATTCTAAAATATCCCTGAATGAAAGTAGCTTTCCTCTCTCCTAGTATGCTTTATCATAAACCACATATCGCTCTCAAGCGTATACATTTTTAATCTTTTATCTAAAATTTTGAGAACTTCTTATAGCGTTCTACTAAAGACAATATAAATTTTGTAAAATAACATTTATATCATTGAGCTGTTTTCTTGATGACGATGAAACACCTTTAAGGAAACACCTTTTATCATTCCTCAAGAATGATTTTTGATATCATAATCAAAGTGTTTTTTCCGCAAACAGCTCTTTGTAAACACTTTCAATCTTGCTTGCCTCTTTTTCCAAAGGAAAGTGAGTACGAACATGGGTTAAAGCCTTCTTTCCGGCTACCAATGTTTTTTCTACATCAGCAAAATAAGGTTCAATTGCTGCTGTTAAAGCCGCTCCATCTCCTGCTTTAACAACTGTTCCTGTCGCTTCTACAACCAGTTCTTTATAAGACCCTGCATCACTCGCTACAACCGCAACTTGTGATGCCATTGCCTCCAATGGCGTCAAACCAAAACCTTCTGTACGAGAAGGTGCAACATAAAGTGTTAAACGACGATACCACAAAGGGATGTCCAGAATCTCACCAAGAAAAATAATGCGATCATCTAGACCAGCTTCAGCAATCTTTTGGCGTAATTCTTTTTCAAAATGATAATATTGCTCTGTTGTACGACCAGCGATAAGTGCTGTCCATTCGGGGTAATCAGGCAATAATGCTATCATGGCATCAACAAATAAATCTGTTCCCTTTGAGTAGCGCAGACGCCCAAAACATCCTACCGCATATTTTCCTGGAAATCCTGTCGAAGAAAAGCAATCATCAAAGGTCTGGGGTGGAGTAAAACGCCTCACATCCACCCCATGCATAATAACCTTATGAGGCACTTCTAGATAGGTTCCCGTACGTGTACTGGTAGCGATAACCTTATCCATACAGCGAATCAACCATTTGGTAAAAGGCTTATGATGACGTTGTGAAGCCGATGTAAAGATAAGTTTCAGCTTCATTTTCAAGATATCGCGCAAAAAGATCCCACAAAGCATCTCAATATTGCGTCGTGCATGCCAAATACGAAATGGTTTCCCTTTCGGACTTTTCCAAAGTCTGAAAAGGTCTCTAAAGGCAAGAGCCGGCAAAGTTTGTGGTAAACCAAACCCCAAAGTGGATATACGCACCCCCTGTTCGCGTTGCAGTGGAATAAGCTGAATAATCGTAGATGTTACTCCCGATAAACGCCTTTTAAAGTGAGGCGCAATAATCTCAGTTTCGTCCAAAGATACACGCATAATAATCCATATGTTATTTAGATGTACTGAACCTTAATGATCTCGTAATTATGCGCACCACCGGGTGCATTCACCTCAATCACATCACCTTCTTGCTTGCCAATGAGTGCACGTGCAATAGGCGAAGAAATAGAGATTTTACCAACCTTTACATCAGCTTCTTGATCTCCTACGATCTGATACACTTTTTTTTCTTCAGTATCCTCATCCAAGAGTTTAATGGTTGCTCCAAATTTTATTTTGTCGCCTGAAAGACGCGAGACATCTATAACTTCTGCTCGTGCGATATAATCTTCAAGCTCATTTATACGCCCCTCATTGTGGCTTTGCGCTTCTTTAGCTGCATGATACTCAGCATTTTCTGATAAATCACCATGTGCACGCGCCTCAGAAATTGCTTCAATAATTCGCGGACGCTCCTGTTGTTGACGCCAACGCAACTCTTCTTTAAGACTCTCAAAACCAGCTGTAGTCATCGGAACTTTTTCCATAATCCGTCCCTTTCTATTACACGGAAGGTTTAATAAAAATACAAAAAACGGCTTCCAAAATTACTTTTGGAATCCGAAAACTACGATCTCTTTTATTATATAGTACAGTATCGCTATTTTCCATACAAAAATAAATAAAGAAAACAAAACATGCACAAATAGTGATTAAAACATCTCATTTTGGTGTTTAAAACCTTAAACTTCACGCTTCTCTTTAAAGTGTCCTAAAAAAGAAAGAATTGTATTTTTTTCTGTTTTATCATAATCTAGCAAAAGAAATCATATGGGATATGAAGAGAGAAGGATAGAAAATCTCTAAAGAAATTCTTTACAGAAAAATGAAAAAAATCGTCATTTTTTTTATGTTTGGCTCTTTCTTTTTCGCCACAACAGTATCTGAAGCTGCGGATGCTTTTGTTACGAGAAATCTTAATTTTAGAACAGGTCCCAGCACTCAGTATGCACTTTGCGGCTTAATTTCTGCTGGAGAATTGGTTTTTGTTAAAAACTGTGAAGGCAATTGGTGCCATATCCGATATAACACTCAAATAGGTTGGGTGTCATCTCGTTATCTTTCATTTAAAGATGGAAATGATCTTTATCACACATACACAATGTCTTTAGTGCCCAAACGTACCGATTATTCTCCATAACAGCCATAATAACTTATGCCCTCTTGAATATCATCATGGCAAAAATGCAATAGTGTCCACGAACAACCACAAATATGTCCCCTCAAAAGAAACACTTCGAAGAATTCGTCTCATAGAAAAAACTTGATCAATACCCTAATGAAAGCTCCAATAAACCAAAATAAATCTGTTCAATAACGTTTTGCTGTTGTCGTGATGAAATTGTAAAAATTAGTATTTTCTTTAAAATCACCAGCACTTTTCTATCAAAGGATACAACAATGAAAAATGGTGTGACAGCAACCGTCGAAGCTCTTTCTGCTCTCATTGCTTCAGGTAATCCTCTTTTTAAGAATGGTGCATTATGGACACCTCACCGCCCTATTCGTCCTGAAAAGTCTGAAGGTGGTATTCCATTTCAACTCGAAACACCTTTTGAGCCTGCGGGAGATCAACCTCAAGCCATTAAAACTCTGGTTGATGGAATTCAAAAAGATGAACGTACACAAGTGCTTTTGGGTGTTACCGGCTCAGGAAAAACCTATACAATGGCCAAAATCATTGAAAAAACACAGCGTCCAGCTCTGATTTTAGCACCCAATAAAACTTTAGCGGCGCAGCTTTACGGAGAATTTAAAAGTTTTTTCCCCCACAATGCTGTCGAATATTTTGTTTCCTATTATGACTATTATCAGCCAGAAGCCTACGTTGCACGCTCTGACACCTATATTGAAAAAGAATCCTCAATTAATGAACAAATCGACCGTATGCGCCATGCTGCAACACGTGCTGTCTTAGAGCGTGATGACGTCATTATTGTCGCATCTGTATCCTGTATCTACGGGATTGGTTCAGTAGAAACTTATACTGCTATGACCTTCAAAATAGAAAAAGGTGATAAACTCAATCAACGGCAATTACTGGCCGATTTAGTTGCCCAACACTATCATCGACAAGATATTAATTTTATTCGTGGTTCCTTTCGTGTTAGAGGGGATACAATTGAAATTTTCCCTGCCCACCTTGAAGATCGTGCTTGGCGTATTTCGCTCTTTGGCGATGAAGTGGAAACAATTACGGAATTTGATCCTCTCACAGGACAAAAAACAGGCGACCTTCAATCGATTAAAATTTATGCCAACTCACACTACGTAACACCACGCCCAACACTCAATCAAGCGATGAAATCGATCAAAATGGAACTCGTTCAACGTCTTGATGAGTTGAACGCAGCTGGACGTCTTTTAGAAGCACAACGTTTAGAACAACGTACAATTTTTGATTTGGAAATGTTGGAAACCACCGGCTCATGCTCTGGAATTGAAAACTATTCACGCTATTTAACAGGACGAAAACCTGGTGAACCACCACCAACCTTGTTCGAATACATTCCAAACAATGCTCTTGTTTTTATCGATGAAAGCCATGTAACCATTCCCCAAATTGGAGGCATGTACCGAGGTGACTTTCGAAGAAAAGCAACCCTAGCAGAATATGGGTTTCGCCTACCTTCTTGTATGGATAACCGTCCTTTACGCTTTGAAGAATGGGATGCGATGCGCCCGCAAACGATTGCCGTCTCTGCGACACCAGGACGCTGGGAAATAGAACAATCTCACG